>NZ_JAKRFQ010000762.1 GCF_022347985.1 Photobacterium sp. OFAV2-7 | reverse complement strand
ATTTTAGAAGTTATGTTGATGAGTTAGGGAAAGAGTTTGGTTTCTCATCGCTTTATGGTGGTTTGGGAGGGTGTCCTCCATTGCTGAGCTCCGATCTTATTAAACATGGTGAGCCTGAGATGCCATGTAGTGAACGTAATGATCAACTGGCAATGGAAATCAAAGAATCTGATGTCTCTGTTGTGTTTTTGGCTGGTCGCTGGGCGATGTATACGGAAACTACACGTGCTGAAGGCGAAAAAGGCAGCCGTGTATTTGTAGGTGATAGCTCTGACTATTCAGAAAACAAAGAAAATAGCCGTCGAGCTCTAAAAGAAGGATTAGAAAGGACGATAGCATTTCTCATTGAGAATGACATTACCCCTGTTTTATTTGAACAGGCGCCATCATACTCATTTAAGCCAAGTAACTGCTGGGTGAAAAAGGCATCCTATCCTTGGCTAGAAAATACGTATTGTGATCTCGAAGAGCAAGATATGGAGTTAAGGCAAGGATTTGCGAATAACCTGATTAAGGAAGTTACTGATAAGTTTCCTGAGGTAATTCTGATCCCTGTTGTTGATACACTTTGTCAAAATGGTAAGTGCAGCAGTAAGCTTAATGGTATTCCACTGTATAGTGACAATAATCACCTAAATTCTGAGGGTGCCAGAGAAATTTATCGAACATCAATGAGTGATGGTAAATTACAAGTGTTGATTGATCGTCTAAAAACTCTGTAGCTTTAGAGTATGTTAGTCCAACTTGTATATTACTAATGCTACTCGTATGGTGGGCCGCCAGGCCCACCATGTTAAGTGTTAGAAAGAGCTATTCTGTTTCATTGTTTATATTTCAATTCATAGTACAACCCTGCGACTCCAGAACATAATTCGTAGCAATGTTATGTTCTTTTAGGAGTTGGTTTTTTAGGATCTAAACTCAACATCCGTCTTAGGGATACAGCAGCATGCCAGTACCTTGCCGTCTTCCTTCTCTCCCGGCAGCAGCGCTGGTACGTCCGGTTGCTCGACCTCGCCAGATTCCAGCGTCACCTTGCACGCGCCACAAAAGCCGCTCCGACAACTGTTCGCTATCGAAAGCCCTGCATCTTCTGCCTGATCCAGTAGCGTGCCTTGGTTATTACCCTGGAACAGGTTTCCATCGACACTGATGGTAACGTCTTTTGTTGCCTGCTCAGTGTTTCCTCGGGCAGGACCAAACGCTTCCTGGTGGTAGTTGGTTTCGGTAACGCCGACGTTGAGCAGCAAGCTTTTTGCTTCGGTCATAAAGGCATCCGGGCCACAGACGAACACCTGGCGCTCGGTAATGGCCGGAATATATTTCAGGTGATTTTCTGTCAATCGGCCGCTCAGGCCATCCCAGTCAGCATCGGGCTGACTCAATACAAAGATCACTTTAAGCTGCGGATATTTGGCTGCGAGCTCGGCGAGTTCTTCGCGGTAAGGAATATCAGCCTGACTCCGGCACTGGTGATGGAAGATGACATCACGTACTTTGTCATGATCGGCAAGATAGCGCAGCATGGAAATCATAGGTGCAATCCCGCTGCCTGCCGAGAGCAGGAGGAGCTTGTCGGTATGCAGGCCAAGGTGGAAAGTACCGTCTGGCTTCTCGGCAACCAACGTATCGCCTATCTGCAGATTGTCATGGAGCCAGTTTGATACCCGGCCATTATTGATGCGCTTGACCGAGATACCATAGCGGCCAGGACGAGACGGGCTGGATGAGAGGGTATAGCGACGGGCGACATATTCGCCATTGATCTCGACCTGCAGTGGCAGGTGCTGGCCGGGCTGATAGGCCGGTAGTGTTTTTTGCTTGGTGGGTTCGAGCCAGAATGTGCAAAAATCGCGCGCAATATCTTCACGTTCGACGCAAGTTAACGTCAGGTTTAGGTTGCTGTTATCGGGGTATTGTTCCTTGGGTTTGGTCTCCAGGACTTCGATAGTATCGCCAGCCTTGATCACACCTTCATTCAGGGCGACTAAATTTTGACCAAAGAAAACATCGCATGATGAGTCAGAGCGGAATTTTGACAATGTCGCCAGCGGCTCTTTCAGCTCATTGAAGTGACCGGTTTTGGGATCGATGGTGGTGAGAATACAGCGCGCACATGGCTTCACCGATTCAAACTCGACTTCGCCAATTCGAATCCGTTTCCAACTGTCTTCGGCAAAGGCTTCGGTACCGCCAATAACCAGGTTGGTACGGAACTGGTCCATGGTATGGTGCTGCGAACTACGGGCATTCAGGGCATCGAGTGAGGCCTCACTTATTACTAATAGCGGATAGCCATCAGCAAAACTGACATTTTGCTGGATTTTGGTGCGGATCCGGTTTGATTGATCGCCGGTATAGAGCAAGCGTACCGGTTCGCCAATGATTTGGCTGAACCAGGCATCGGCTTTCGACAGAGTAGTGTAGGCACTGAAGGTGTCATTCCATACCTGGGTATTAGCCTCGTTCATCGTAAAGTCGGCATATTTTAATACCAGTGGCGACATACCCGGAAAGCTCAGTGTTAGCCCGTGAGGTTGCAGGGTTGCCGTTACCTTTACCAGTTCGGGGTACTTGCGAGCAGTGA
>NZ_JAKRFQ010000761.1 GCF_022347985.1 Photobacterium sp. OFAV2-7 | reverse complement strand
TGCAATTCGTCTTCGCTGCGGTAGCGGCTGGCATCATCTGCGGTAGTGTGATCGCTCAGTCGATAGCTGATTGCCTCTATGAGTGTCGCGCCTTTGCCTTTACGGGCTTTATCCAGGCTGGTAATGACAGCGTCGTACATAGCGACAATATCGTTACCGTCCACCGTTAGCCCTTCAAGACCGGCGCCTTTGGCTTTGTCCGAGAGGAACTCGGCACCACATTGAATTGCTCTTGGGACAGATATTGCCCACTGATTGTTGTTGATCACAAAGACTAACGGAATGTTCCAGGCCCCGGCACAGTTTAACGACTCGAGGAAGTCGCCTTTGGAGGTGGCGCCGTCACCGCAAGTTACCAGTGCCGCCTGATGATTACCCTGGATTTTTAACGCTGCAGCGACACCGACAGCGTGAGTACACTGGGTGGCAATCGGGACACAAAATGGTAAATCACGACAATGGCTGTCGTCCGGTGAGAAATCGCTGCCTCGCTCGTCACCGCCCCAGTATTGGAGGTTTTTCTCCATACCGATACCACGGGCCCACATAGCAGGCATGTCCCGATAGTAAGGAATGAATACATCTTCAGCTTTCAGTGCCCGACCGATGGCAATACCGATGGCCTCGGAGCCTAAATGTGAAGGGTAGGTACCGAGTTTACCGGTACGTTGTAGCGCAATTGCTTTGTTATCATAGATGCGGGTTAGTACCATATCGCAGTAAAACCCTTTCAACGTAGACTGATCGGCCCATGCGGGAAGTTGATCGACGAGATTACCATGATGATCAATGAAGCGATGCATTGGTAAGGCCTGAACATTCATCTCAAGCTCCTTCTGTTGCTGCCTCGGAAGAGGCGGACAGCAAATCAAAAAATGGCTATACCGACAAATGGGTGTTGCGCTGCTTTACCTAAAAAATGGCTTATCTCAAGATAAGTCTTGGTATAACCAGATAAATATAAGTGTAAGCAAAATGTTAAAATACCGCCTCCATCAATGAGTTATTAGTCAGTAAAGAATACAATACAGACTAAAATGTCGATTTTTCGTAAGTGTGTTTCCAATACTTAGAAAAAAATATGGGAGTTTGGAGTTGGTGTGGTATTTCGTCTTGCCTATGTTTCGCTTGTACAGGCCATCTAGTCTCAGTGTTGAGACTATCTGGGGATCCGCCGTTTGCTTCGAGATAATTCGCTCATAATTAGGTGTGGACTTTAATGCTGTTCTTGACTCCTTGTGGTGCGCTATGAAGTTATACAGTAGTTTATTCTTTACATTCTTTGTTTCCGCCTGTACGTCGCAGGAAGCAGTGACAGATGTGGCCGGACAGAAAACAACATACATACAAGGGGAGTGCTATGACTCCTCAACATATAGCCTGACTGAAACGTTTGATGAGTTCATCGATGAGCGAAAGCAAGAACTGAAAATCTTGCGTCCGGAACTCACCGCGGAAAACTATGAACAGTTGGATTATGCACTAAGGCATTTTACAACTTACTGGACGCAACTCAGGCAGGAGCGAGATCAGGCTTGTGAAGAGCATGCGACCTGTGAATTTATCAGGTTGAAAAATCATGAATCTCAGGCTTACAACCGAGAGTTCTGTGATGGTACGGATTTTGAGTACAATGTTAGTCGTGCCAAAATGATTCACTTTTTCAATGATATAGAGCGGCTGCAGTTACAGCGTTCGGCTCAGCAGTAATGATTGTACTGTTTTTATACATATGAGGTCTGGAGACATATAATTATTCCGGGCGTACAGATGATCCTATGGATCTGGTATCCTTATGCACATTAAGTCTGTGCTATAAGTCGTCCGGAAGTCTCATGAAGTTTATCAGTGTTTTATGTTCTCATTGCCAACAGTCGGTGTCTATTTCTCCCCAGTCCTTGTCGAATACGGTTCAGTGTGAACATTGCAATAAGCCCGTACTAGATGGCAAGCCAATAGAGGCTGATACAGGTAACTTTGATATGTTAATCAAAGGCCCGAAGCCTGTTGTAGTGACTTTTTGGGGAGCCAATTGCTCGCCTTGCAACTCTTTCAAGCCGATATTTGAAAAGGTGGCTTTTGAAAAGAAAAAACAGCTTCGCTTTTTGCGCGTTAATGCTCAACGAAACAAAGCACTGGCAAGCAGGTATCGTATACGTGGTGTTCCAACCTTAATGGTTTTCAAAAAAGGCAAACAGCAGTCAGTGTTGAATACCGCCTTGCGTAAAAAAGAGTTTGTTGATTGGCTGAATGACACATTAAATTCATAACCTCAGGCAATAATTTAGCGGTCGGTAAATGGCTGCTCTTTGCAGCATGTTCAGTAAAAATATATTCCTTTTCATTGGTTTATAAATAGTGCTAAGGTGAATGTAGTAACTTTCAATTATGTGAATATACCCAAGCTACCTCAAGACGCAGGATTCAGAGTGAGACCAGCGAGCTCAGTTCAAGGAAAATGACGGTAGGAATGGCAATCCCTTTCAACGTTATTTGACACAGAAATGGGTTCGCTGGCTCACTCCCAAAGGGCGAGTTCCAGTTCTTTTAAGTAGATAGGGGCTTCTATGCGTTGTTACCGATTATTAA
>NZ_JAKRFQ010000760.1 GCF_022347985.1 Photobacterium sp. OFAV2-7 | reverse complement strand
GTTGCGCGAATGGGTTGCGCGTGGAAGCATGCCGTATTCAGCCGTCACCCAGCCTTGTCCCTTGCCTTTGAGCCAGCGTGGTACATTCTCTTCAACACTTGCTGTACAAATCACTTTGGTATCGCCGAACTCGACTAATACTGAACCTTCCGCATGAGCTGTGAAGTTACGGGTGATCGTAATTGGACGTACTTGACTGGTGCTTCTTCCGCTTGGACGCATCGGGACCTTACCTTTAGCTGGGCTACATTAACCGGCGATTATAGCCAGTTCTCAGGCGCAGTGCACGTGAATCCCGATTCCGTCCTGTTGCCAACACGGCCATACCGCCGCACTTCATTTCTTTTGTCCCGGATGGTGAGTATAATCAACACTATCCGGTAACTACGCACCGACTGTTTCTATTTCGCTTCCGGCCACAGCGTCGTAAGCCAAATAAGTAGTTACATCCATCATCTTAAAAGGGCCATCAGCCAATGATCCATAGCATGACCGCCTATGCCCGTCGCGAAGTAAAAGGCGACTGGGGCACTGCCGTTTGGGAAATTCGTTCTGTTAACCAGCGTTACCTGGAAACCTATCTTCGTATGCCTGAACAGTTCCGCAGCTTAGAACCTGTACTGCGCGAGCGATTCCGCAAGCGTCTGGCCCGCGGCAAGGTAGAGTGCAACCTGCGCTTTGAAGCCAACACCGCCGCCAGCAACGAGCTGAGCATCAACGAGGAGCTGGCCAAGCAGGTGATCAAGGCGGCCAAGTGGGTCAAGGATACCTCCGGCGAAGGCAGTATCGGTCCGTTCCAGGTTCTGAACTGGCCGGGCGTAATGGAAGCACCAGAGCAAGATCTGGATGCCATCAACAAAGACTTGCTGGCAGGGTTTGACGAAGCCATCAATGACTTTATCGCGGCACGCGCCAGCGAAGGCAAGAACATGAAGGATCTGATTGACCAGCGTCTGGAAGCCATCGCCGTTGAAGCGGCCAAGGTACGTGAGCAGATGCCAGAGATCATCAACTGGCAGCGTGAACGCCTGATGACCCGATTTGAAGAAGCCAAGGTTGAGCTGGATCCGGGCCGTATCGAGCAGGAACTGATCCTGATGGCACAAAAGAGCGATGTTGCCGAAGAATTAGACCGCCTTGATTCCCATGTCAAAGAAACCCAGAAAATCATGAAAAAAGGCGGTGCCTGCGGTCGTCGTCTCGACTTCATGATGCAGGAGTTCAACCGCGAGTCGAACACCCTGGCCTCCAAGTCAATCAGCACCGATATCACCGCCTCTGCCGTTGAGCTGAAAGTGCTGATCGAGCAGATGCGCGAGCAGATCCAGAACATCGAGTAATCTACGCGTTTGTTTAAAAAGAGGCAGTGCTAGCGCTGCCTTTTTTGATCGCTTTGGGCAGGCAGACACAAGCCTGAAATCCATCTAGGCTTAAGATTACGGCCATAACGTTTGAAAAAGATGATTTTTCAGGCAATCAGATAATTTCAATTGTGCCCAGATCATGATAATCTGCGCGCCCTTCTATCACTGAGTGAAACAGGCAATGAGCAAAGGTACTCTATACATCGTGTCGGCACCAAGTGGCGCTGGTAAATCAAGCTTGATTAACGCCCTTCTTGAAACAAACCCGACCTATGACATGAAAGTATCCGTATCCCACACCACACGCGGTATGCGCCCGGGTGAGGAACACGGCGTTCATTACAATTTCATTAGTGTCGAAGAGTTTACTGAGCTGGCAGAGCAAGGTGCATTCCTTGAACATGCCGAAGTCTTTGGCAACTACTACGGTACCTCCCGTCCCTGGATTGAAGAACAGCTTAATAAAGGTATCGATGTCTTTCTGGATATCGATTGGCAGGGTGCGCGTCAGATTCGCAAGCAAATGCCACAAGCCAAGAGCCTGTTTATTCTGCCTCCGTCAAAAGAGGAGCTGGAGCGTCGTCTGAACGCCCGCGGCCAGGACAGCGATACCGTTATTGCCCGTCGTATGCAGGAAGCACGCTCGGAAATCTCCCACTATGACGAATACGACTACGTAATCGTCAATGATGATTTCGACGTTGCACTGATGGACTTTAAGGCCATTATTCGTGCAGAACGATTGAAGCAAGACAAACAAGCTGCTAAATATAACAGCATGCTCAAAGCCCTACTGGCAGAACAGTAACAATTTTTGTACAATTTTCCATCTTTTACATATAACCACTGGAGTCCTCCATGGCACGCGTAACCGTTCAAGACGCTGTTGATAAAATTGGCAACCGTTTCGATCTGATCCAAATTGCTTCACGCCGCGCTCGTCAGATGCAAACTGGCGGTAAGGATCCACTGGTTCCGGAAGAAAACGATAAGTATACAGTGATCGCGCTTCGTGAAATCGAAGAAGGTCTGATCACTAAAGATATCCTGGATGCTCGCGAGCGTCAGGAACTTCAAGAGCAAGAAGCAGCAGAGCTAGCAGCTGTTAGCGCTATTGCAGGCGACCACCGTTAATTCAGGGAACCGGGCGAATTGTATCTTTTTGATAGCCTGAAAGAAGTCGCAATCGAATACCTGCCTGAGTCTCAAATCGAGGCGCTCAGGCAGGC
>NZ_JAKRFQ010000759.1 GCF_022347985.1 Photobacterium sp. OFAV2-7 | reverse complement strand
CGCGAGAGGCCCGAAGGTCCCCCTCTTTGCTCCGAAGAGATTATGCGGTATTAGCCATCGTTTCCAATGGTTATCCCCCACATCAGGGCATATTCCCAGGCATTACTCACCCGTCCGCCGCTCGCCGTCCATAATTTCCACCGAAGCTTCTATCATGTCGCTGCCGCTCGACTTGCATGTGTTAGGCCTGCCGCCAGCGTTCAATCTGAGCCATGATCAAACTCTTCAATTTAAGATTTTGGTCGGCTCAATGAATACTGTTAATCCATTACCGAAGTAATGAATGAATTGACTGTGCCGATTACCTTCAAAAAAGAAAGTATCGTTTGGTCACTCAGTTTCATTGATGCCAAATTTGCTTTCACTTTTAAAAAGTGAAGACAAAAGGTTTGACTAATCATTTCACGAGTGCCCACACAGATTGCATGGTCAAATTGTTAAAGAACATTGTTATCTCGACTTTCTAACGAGTAGTTTGTCGTGACAACGGAAGCGAATTATAGGGAGATATTTGGAAGAGGCAACAGTTTTTTTAAGAAAAAACACCAAGCGAACAAAGTTTATACAACGGCGCTATTTTTTGTATAAATCAGAGACAAAACTCGTGCTAATTAAACTTCGTTCGCATTGTCGATAGAGCCAAACTTTGCTTTTCATCCCGTCTGTCAGACCATGTCACAATAGTCTGCAATTGCTTCGCATCACCCGACATGACAGTTTTATATGTCCGCACCCAATCATAAGTCCCTTCAGCACGGCTAATACTGCCACTGGCACCTGAGATAGAGGCAAAACTCAGGCTCTGAACATACTGCATATCATTTTCGGCTATCTGCAAAGCAACCAACCCCATCTGTACATATTCACTTTTACGCTCAAGGAAAGTTTGCATTTTAACCAAACCAAGAGTCGCAATAGCCACGACAGACATGGCAACGACAACTTCAACCAGCGAAAAGCCGTAAACCCTTCTCTGCTGTTGACTAATCACGCCAGGTTCCTTCTTTCCATTTTACCGTGCTTACACTGGGAACAGCTCCTCCGTCCGGCGAAAGAATGCCTTGCCACTTACTGATATCGTATTCCGCCCACAGCGAACCAAATACTTCAAAAGCTAAGTTGGGCATATCTACAGCCAGCCCGCCAAACGCATAAAGGGCACCGTGAGTATAGAAGGCTTTATTTTCATAACGTTTACTTTGAGACGAGTCCGTACAAAACCCCGCCGCCTTGCAAGTAGTAACCATATCAGCCGTCATTACGCTATCGGCTCGAACCCCAGTTTTAAACTGATACAACAACCCTGAAATACCCACCTGCCCTGGCGAGTAAATAATGCCGTCGCGTACTACAATCATCACTTCCATATCAGGCTTATTATCCGCAGGCGTATTCAAATCTATCGGCATCCCGTCTGTTGCCGATTTATCGCTGCTCCCTAGATTACAACTCCCGTCAATCCAGATTCGTTTAGCACCATTTTTATAGGCCTTATTAATTTCATCGGCACAGTTTTCAACCATCACATCAGTGTTGTCTTTATTAATGATGGCTGCATGGCTCCCCGTAAATTGTGAGTCCCGGATTTCTTTCCATTTCTCCTTGCTTACCCTAAACAAGTCTTTGAACATATCCATAGCCGGATCTTCATGAATATCTTTTGCCAGGTATTGCCCTTCATTGGTTCCCAACTGATTAAAACTTTGATATCCAGGCGCACAAGCAAAATCACCAAGCATTGCACTATTATTTAGTGCGGTCAGATCGACGCTGGGGGGAACCTGCCCCTCGCTATATCCATCATTGTCACGAATGATCAAATTGGAGCCTGCGGTACTGTCGCTGTGTACAAAGTTCTTCTTGTCCTTCACCACCATAGCAATGCATTCATTTTTCCCATCCTTATTGGTGTTTTTATTAGGGAGCAAAGCAAAATCACCAGTCAGTTGGAGCATGGAAGACGTTTTAAAGATTCCGGGCATCACGGAATTCGAGGTAACTTCAATGTTCTTTGAAATACTACGCTCGCCACGCGCATTGGCTTTCGACGCTTTACTCTCAACGTTATAGAGCGAAGGGTTACTACCCTCCTGAGTTACCGTTACTTGCACATCAAGCCAGCCCAGCTCTTCAACTGGCAACACCTCTTTTTCACAATCGGAATAGTTTTGCTCGGGGGGAGGCTGCCCGGCATTTTGTTTATTCACGGCAAACGCACATTCAAGTCCTCCCTGCGCAGCCCAATGAAGCTTCTTGGCTACCAGGGTATTTTGAAAACGCTTGATAAGAAAAAGACTGGTATCGGCGGATTCGAAAAAGGCATAGCTGCCAATTAGCAACAAGATGACGGCCACCATTAACGTTAAAAAGCCTGACGATCTGCTCGCTTTATTCATCCCTTATCCTTAATTCATCCGGTGAACCTTGAACGCCATTTGTTCGTCCTGGCCGTCAAAATGCGACTGTGCTTGAATCACAACGTCATAAAACGGTGAAGCGCTGCCGTCAAAAGTGAGTGCCTTGACCTCCATGCTCTTATTGTCTGTGATTGCTTCTCCCCAACGATTTCCTCCCTTACCACAAGCCTCAGTTACA
>NZ_JAKRFQ010000758.1 GCF_022347985.1 Photobacterium sp. OFAV2-7 | reverse complement strand
ATGCTGTGCCGTAATCTGGACCGGCACCTTCAGAGACAGGCTGTCCCATGATCTGCAGTCGAGTCTTCGCGCTATGACCCAGAACTGTATTTTGAGTATATCGTTCGTAGAACGGGCTCCAGTCTCCTTGAGGGAAGTAAGCCCGGTCTTCTGGCGCAATCGTTGATTCATCCAGCGGGATTTCAGTTACGTTCTGGCGTACGCGGAGTGCGTTCATTATGATGCTGGTGGAGGCAACACCGCAGTAGACTTTGTTATCCTGCGCATCGTAAAAGTTCGCTAGCTTGAAGAAGTCTTTCTTGAAGTGAGATTGTTCAAGGCGAGTGATCCCCTCGTCGCTTGACCAGTCAATGACATCGGCGAAGGCTGCTGATGTTGGTACAACTGCAATAGCAAGGGAAAGTAGGGATGTTTTTAGCATTGTTTTCATAATTAACCTTTTTACACTAAGCGTTGTTTTGCGATTCGGCACAGCATGGTGACTCCTAGAGGAATAATGCTGTCATCAAAATCGAAATCGCAGGTATGGAGGTTGGTGCCCTTTGAGCCAATCATAAAAAAGCAGGCACCAATACTGTCGTCTTTCTTGAAAAATGCCATGTCTTCGCCCCCCGGACTGGGCTCGACATTGGTATTGAGGTTTTCTGCCCCGACGGTTTGTTTGGCAACGTCAATGACGCAATCAACTTGTTCAGGGGTATTCACTGTCGCCGGACATAGTACTTCGAACAGTACCTCTGCTTCCGCATCGTAGGCTTCAGCAATTGAGCTGGCGAGTAGTTGCATCTTGCGGCGCAGTGTCTTGCCGACTTCACGCTCGTAGAAGCGAATTGTACCGCCGGCTTCGGCTGATTCAGGTATAGAGTTGAACACCTCACCACTCATGATTTTCGTCACGGCAAGCACGCCCATTTCAGAGCACGGTACGCACTCCGACACAATGGACTGCCATGCCGTGATGATCTTGGCAGAGATAGTGATTGGATTGATGCATTTATGCGGAACACTGGAGTGACCGCTGCAGCCTCTTACAATCAGGCGGAACTTTTCACCAGCGCCAGTAATTGGACCGTAGCGGAGCGAGATAGTATTTTCTGGCAATCTTGGCATGTTATGGAAGCCATACACCTCATCGAAAGGGTATTGCTCGAACAGGCCGTCTTCCATCATGGCTTTGGCACCAGCGCCTATCTCTTCGGCTGGTTGGAATAAGAAGATGATGCGGCCTCGGAAATCCCGATTTTCAGAGAAGTAACGGGCAGTGGCCAGCAGCATGGCCATATGGCCATCATGACCGCAGGCGTGGGCCATTCCCGGATTCTGGGAGGCATATAGCTGGCCTGTTTGATCCTGCATCGGCAGGGCATCCATATCTGCACGGTAGGCGATGGTTCTTCCTTCGCCCAACGTGCCGTCAATGATGCCAACAATGCCGGTTTGGCCGAAGCTGCGATCGATTCTTATGCCCCAGGATTCAAGTTTGTTCGCGACATATTGAGATGTGTTGTGAAGTTCAAACCCTACCTCCGGCATGCTGTGCAGCGTATGACGCCATGTGGTAATTTCCTGATGCCATGCATTAACAATTTCAATTGTGTTCATCATCTATAATGTCCGGATAGTAGCCAGAGCCCAGGGCTCTGGCCAAGTTTACGAGTGGGTTACGCTTTGCTAGTTGCAGGTTCTACGTGTTGCTCTGCGGCACGTTTACGAGCGATAAAGTAAAGCGGTGAAATCAGTACCATGGCACCCAAACCAACAAGGATCTTGGTCATGCTCTGGTCGGCTAGCAGCCAGAGACAGATACATACGCCAGCAACAGGGACAATCGGGCCGAATGGTACTCGGAAGTTTTTCTTGGTGCTTTCGTCATCTTTAAAGCGTTTGCGGAACTTAAGAACAGCAATACAGGTAGGGATGTACTGTGCAAATCGGGTAACAACACTCAGCATTGCCAGAGTCGTGAATGAGCCAGAAAGGGCAATAGGGATAGTTACCAAGCCTGAGGCAATAATCGCCACGGTAGGAATACCCTTGTCGTTCTTACGGCCAAACACGGCTGGGATCATTTTGTCGTCAGCTAGTGGTAGTAACGCACGTGGAATATGGAATGAAGCGGCAACATTAATACCGGCAATCGAAATGATTGAGCCGATGGTGATCATATAGAAACCCGCATCACCGAACGCCACTTTTGCGGCATCAGCTAATGGTACAGAAGAGTTGGCGATATCAGGGCCTAGGATACCGACTGAAACAGCCATAACTGCAGCATAGAATACTGTTACGGCAAGGATCACGATAATAATGGCAAGAGGAAGGTTGCGCTTGGGATTATCCATATCTTCTGCGGCAGTGCCGAATGTTTCAAATCCGGTAAAAGCGTAGAAACAAAGGATCAAAGCTGAACCTAGAGTCTCAAATGAAAGTGAATGCTCTGCCGTTTCTGCTGGTGCAGAGGAGATAGTCGGCATGATGAATTCTGGGTTAATAAACCATACACCACCAACAATTAATAATACTAAAGGCACCATTTTCGCTAATGTGGAGATATTATTAACTAATTTCGCCGCGCCGACACCAGCAAGGTTTAATAT
>NZ_JAKRFQ010000079.1 GCF_022347985.1 Photobacterium sp. OFAV2-7 | reverse complement strand
TTTTCAGAAGTATAAGATTCACTATGAACAGTTTGAAACAATGCTCGTAAAATTAGAGGAAGAATACGACAACCGATTTACTTTTTCTATTAAAGAAAAGCTATATAAAAATTTATTCAATGATAATAGCTTTGAGAATGTTATTTATGAGTTAGATGAAAAAAGCCTTGATAAAGATCATACGTTTTCTTTTCTAAAGAGAGAGATAGTTTCTTGTTTTAGTGAGAACTTTTATGAACTTTCTAAACCTAAAGGCTGGATTGTTTCTGGTTTTCTGTCAATATATGAGAAGCTTGACTTGAAAATAAATCGTGAGCCAGAGTTAGGGGATATTGTAACACACTCTATAATCACCCTTAATGTGCTAAGCCCTCCTGACTGGTTTATTGATCTTATAGATATTATCGATAGACTAAGGGTTTTTGCCGGATTAAATAAGATATCTGATGATGAGTTAACTATTGATGAATATGGATATGAATATAACTATTACAATTATAATATATTATGTTCATTGCAGATGTTCGATCTTTATCATTACAGTGATGAAGTAAAGGAAATAGTCCACTTAGGGCATTATGATTTGTTATTAAATTTACGAAATGTTATTTTTACTTGTACTCAAATTGCTAGCAAGTACTTTAGAATTAGTGAGCAAGATGCAACAGGAGGTTTCAGCCTAGATGATTATGTGTTGATTCAAGAACTCCCCCCCTCAAAACAACTTGCTTTAAAGCACCTGAATTCAGTATTAGAATTGGCACTGAAACCTTTTCATATTCATTATTCAATTTATTGTGCTAGCGATAAGGAAAAATATAAGGATAGGGAGTTTTGCTTGAGCTACCTAAACGATATATCTAGTTTGTTGCAAGCTTTATCTGAAAATGTAGTATTTTTATCAAAAGATCGAAAGAAAATTAAAGCTGAAATCTCATCTATTTCAAGCAGCATAAGTCCAACTATCAAAGACACCCCCTAGTACGATAAATAGTATTTTTCTCTAGACTTGAAACTCTGTTTCAAGTCTATCTTTATCTATCCAGTTTGAATATAGATTTAGCACTACTATTTCAAACTTTCGAACATTACACCTATCTGAAATTCTCAAGATATAGACACCGCTTAGGTACAGAAAACCAGACTCAAAGAAAAGTTTGTTTATAGGTGCTTGTTTTCTTTCGGTAAGAGGGCTCGAGCCTGCGCTTTGGCTCTCATACTGTAGATTCCTTGATCATTGGAATTTACAGTCATTGACTGTTTCTACAGCATAACACCAATCAAGATAGGACTTTTAAGGAAACTGGCGTTTTCGTGTAGCTATCATGCCCTACTGCGCTATCGGACTGGCCCATTTTGAACTGAACAAAATTGAAATTCCTTTTTTACAGCGTTATTGGCTGTGAGCCCTTGGTGTACTTGGCTTTCCCGCCGCTTTGCTGATCGTCTAACGAAATCGTCGGATCATCACCAAACCTGACGAAAAACAACTACTCTTCATATAAATCAACAGCTTAAACCAATCAAAGAGATCATTAGAGATCATCCCTTTTGCAATTTTCTTCATATTTTTTCAATTTTTGAAATTCTGGTTTGGCCGCCAGCCCCCAATAACGGCGCGGGCTGGCGGTATAAATTGCACGAAAATAAAAATGAAAAAAACCGACTTCGAAAACGTCGCAGGTGGGGAGGAGGAGTGCGGATTCCGTGACGTGCTTCCTTCATTCCGTGGCTGCGTGTTAGCTGTTCGGGCTGTGGTTGGTTTAGTGGGGTTTGTGGCGAAGGATGGACAGGCAAAAAGAAAGCGCCCGGTGTGGGCGCTTGTGGTAGGAATAAAGACTACAGGTTAGACGATTGAATGCTGCCCTCCCGAGCTGCCACCCTTTACATCGGCTTTAGCGTTCTGGGTGATCTCATCCACCACGGCGTTCGCTATGGCCTCGGCCATCTTACCCGCCATGGCGAATTCTCCGGTAAGCACAAAGCCCTGGGCTTCCAGTTCCTTTTCCAGTTTCTGTTTCAATGATGCTTTGCTTAGTGCCATATTACTTTCCTGCGAATACGGTGGTTGATACATCTACGTGAGTTTTGCCTGTGAATGGACAAAAAGTCCCGCCAGTGCAAACACCTTTCCCGCCGTTCAGTTTGATGGTGTCGGCATCCTCGGTGATGTTCTGGGCTTTGATGATGAGGTCTTCAGATACGGTCAGACGGTCGTTGCCTGAGATTTCGGTGACCCGCTCTTCCAATACCTTGATACGTTGGTTAAGGCATTCAATGATATCGTCCTTGTCCGTCTTGCGCTCAAAGTTGCCATCCTTATCAACCAAGTGGTACACACCCTGCCGTTGCTGGTACCTGCTCTCGCCTTCCCTGATAGCCGGTAGCTTGAAGCCCAGCGGGAGCACGCAACGGATAAAGGGCTTATCCGGCTGGCCGAACATGAAACCCAGCTCGACAATACTACCGATAGCGGGCGGTTCTAACCTCCCGGCATACTCACCCAGCCCCGGCACCGGCAGCGGTACCGCCTGCAGTGGTGGTTTGTCCTGGTATTCCATCCCCTTTTCATCAAGCAGCTGAACATCAACCGCATAATGGGGATAGAAACGATCAGACAAGTCGCCTTCTTCCGGCAGCTCGGGCAAGGCTGTGACCTTGCCCCACCTTGGCAGATGCCAGCGGCCTGTCATTTCAGGGAAGAGGCGGAAGATGATGCGCTTGATAGCTTTTACATCCATGTGATTTTCACCTCCGTTCCTGTGAACTCGACGCCGGTCAGGCGGATGCCGTTCACCATTACGCCCGGCCTGATTTTTGGTATGGCCGGAATAGAAACTGATTTAGTGGCGCTATGGTTGGTCATTAGCTGGTTCGGGATAGTAATCGGCTTATCGGCCCAGAACGAATCCTGCCAGCTGCCGACATAAATCTGCCCGTTACCCTGCTGCTGCCAGAACAGATCATCAATGCCGAATGCCTGCCCCAGTTCGTCC
The DNA here is from genome assembly GCF_022347985.1 of Photobacterium sp. OFAV2-7. Classification (GTDB taxonomy): domain Bacteria; phylum Pseudomonadota; class Gammaproteobacteria; order Enterobacterales; family Vibrionaceae; genus Photobacterium. The sequence goes on along the minus strand of NZ_JAKRFQ010000079.1, from coordinate 7,234 downwards.
ATCACCCGATAGCCGTTGCCGTCGCTGTAAAAACACGGAATGGCACTTTTGCTGTACGCCTTTTCGGGTACAACAAACTGCAGGCCTGTCTTGTTGGTAATTTCGCTGAGCAGCTGCATCAAGGTGGGATGGCGCATGATAATGTTGAGCGGTTTATACAGGATTGCCGCCAGTTCTCGGCAAAATAGGGATGACCAACCGTTTTCAACTGGGTTCACCCGCTCCACATAGCCGAGGAATACCCGGTTGATGGCATCGCCCCAACCCAAATCAATTGCGATCAGAGTATTGGGTTCCGGGTTGCCCTCGACAGTTAGAGAGCAGCGGCCCGGCGTGTTTTCATCAAAAACAATACGGTGGTCTTTTGCCTTTGTCTTGGCCTTGCCGAGGTATACCCGGCAAAGGAATTTGTTGTTTGCTGTCATAGAATCACGCTAGGGCGTTATCGATGGTTTTCAGCACCTTCATCACGCCCGTTAGTTCAACCTCGCTGCCCGGTGGCACATCTTCAGCACTCCCGGCTTCAACCGGTGTTTGTACACCCTGCACTTTCTGCTGGGCGGCAGGTTTATCCGGCTGGCGCTGCTCGACGCGTTCCGGTACGGAAAGGTGCTCAATCAGTTCGAAAGACACACTCCACTGCTTCAGGCCTTCTTGCTCGTCGGCCTTGATTTGGCCCTGAAATTTCACCTGGCGGATTTTGAGGGTTTCCGCCGTGCGGTTGCTGATACGGTAGATATGCCTTGCCCCGTCATCGAGCTTTTCAGCCATGGTGAAGAGGCGGGTTAACAGTGACTTGTTCTTGTATTGCACAACACCAGATACAGTAAGAATTTTGCCCTTGCTGCCCGTTTCCGCCAGGTCTGTTGCCGACGTCTGGCCGGACATATCTTTTCCGGCCAGTTGCTGGCGAACGCTGATACGCTGGTTCTTTAGTGGGAGCTGGGTGCCGTCTAGGGTTAGCATTAGTATTTCTCTCTATGGTGGTCTTAGCTGTTTTAATTAGCTGACAATACAATCCACCCATCACTTACAGACTCAATGACCAAGCTCCCGTATTTGGTACTAACACCCATTTGTGGGTTCCCATTTATATTCTCACCAGGCGCGGCAGAAAAAATCATTGAATAAATTGAATCATCCGTTTTTGTCAGGTGATATTTTTTCCCCGGACATCGTTTAGCCGACAGCAAGTTGATATATGCAGAAGAGGTTAACTCCCCGTCATTTACGAACTTATCGTCTAGCAGTGAGGCTGTAATACTTGCGCTGATTTTTCTTACTGAATCCCCTTCGCTAACGAAAATTTCAGAGGTTCCATATAAGTATTCCCCCATGGTCCAGTTAATAACTTTTTGCTGCTGGCGCACAGCAACCGTTGAGTTTGTGGCATTCAGCCAATAGCGCCCCTTACCTGCTTCACTGGTTGAACCCTGACCATCCAATTGAACATCCAGCAACTCAATATCACTATTTGTTACGACAAAGCCATCATATGGGCCAGACTCAGCCCCCTCACCAACACCATCAATTTTAGTGCCCTTAAACTGCAAGCCTTCCAAATCTGAAATACTGACTGCTGAACCATAGGCCGACACAATTTTTGTATTTTCAAATTCAGAGTTCATCTTACGGCGCGTAATAGGAAAACGAACGAGTGATATAGATGCCGCTCTATTAATCTTTCCGCACTTAACAAAGGTATTTGAGTTAAATGTTGTATTTAGCGGAGACTGAATTTCAAGCCCCTTTCCTCCCAGCTCGAACAGGTCATTGTCATTAAATTTCAACCATATGGGCTTAATATACTGGAAACCTTTGTTTTCAACCGCTAACTCATTAAAAACTTTATTCCCGCTATGAGTTCCGCCATCCAGATAACCAAAATACCCAGCCCCCTGGTGTGGATTCTGAAAGGTATTTTTCGTCATATCCATGTCTGCCACACGCGTTTGGCCGCCATAGATACCCCAGCCACAATGGTAAAAAAGATTATCATCAACCTTGGCCTTGATGGAAGTTTCGTTGGCTTGTTCCGCCATCGACAAACCTTTGCTTAATGAGGTGAATACACATTTTTTTATATCCAGGTATTCATCATTTGTTGTCTTGATCCCGTAGCAGTTTGACAGCCAGCTGTCGCTGCCGAACCCGACTCCTTTGGCCGTAAAATACTTAACCGTCGCGCCAGGCTCATCCAGGTTCTCAGTTCCGACATCAAACAAATGTAGGTTTGCGACGTTGGCATAAAACCGGAACTCATCCGATGACGGAGAATGTAGTTTGATGCCATTTCGGCGGCAAATAACCGTTTTTGATAACCCAAAGAATCCTTTACCCGTCAACTTGTTAACATCATTATCAATCAGCGTTTGCAACACCCAGTAATTATCAGTTCCAAGACCATCACTAGACCAGTCTGCAATTGCACCAAACTTCCTGATATCAACTTCTTTCTTTTTGAGCTCTTGGCTGTTTGCCCACAATCCATTTTTGGTTTGGAATGCAAGATCATGCATCTTGACCTTGCTGATAACATACTCATCCTCACCGCCATCAAATGCACTGTAATAGCCTAAAGTTTTCACAATGCAGCCAGCTTCAAAAACGCCGTTTAATACCTCGATTTTATTCTCAATATATTGTACTGCTGTTTTTTTTACCCACTCCCTACTCGCATGTACCGACCTTGGATCAATTTCTACAATCGCCTCGCCGGAGGTAATCACATAGAACATTTCCAATGTTATAGGTGTATGCATATTCCCGTTATTAGCGGGCTTAGGAACATAAAGGCGAGCGCAGTTACCGACTGCGTGGTATAGCTCTTTGCCATTAAATGTGGCTACGGCAGCAAACTCGCGAATCACCAAGTCATACTTGTCAGGCGGTAAAATAGCTTCAACCCGCAGCATGGGAACTGAATCAGGTGTGGCCTGCTGTACATCAACGGCATTGACGGGAATACGGCCAATCTCATTGACCAATGATGTGGCGTTACGGTCTGGCTGCACATAGCTGTCATTGGCATCACCAAAAGCAATATGGGTGATCTCAACACTTTGTTTCAGCACTTTACTATTCTGTTCAGCACTTTCCCCGGTAATGGTCAAAATGGAGCCGTACTGTTGTTGATTTTCAGGGACTAAGGCTGTCATTTTTACTCCAAACTTAATGGCAATGGGCCGGAACGGACCTGAACGGTTACTCGTGACAAGCACACCATGGCATTAAGAGATGTGCTTACCATTGAACTGATCGTCCATGGGCCTGAGCGAACCTGCTTTGTTTGCCGGCTAAGGGCGATACGCTTCTCAGGGGTTTCTACCCGGCTGGTTATAGTGATGCCTTTGAGGTGTGAGCGGGTATTTTTGGCGTTGTTGATAGCCCGGGTGATTTCCGGATAGGTAGCGGCGTCTACTGGAGAACCTTGTGAGATAAGCTCCACCCGAAACTCAGCAGGTGCAAGATTATCCGGGTCTTCAAACCACTCGACGGCTCTAATAGAGTCAGCACGAATGGCTTCGATACTTTTATCGATCGCGTAACGTGTTCCTTTGTAGGTATGAATTTCCAACGCTTTGGCGACTACATTGCGCTTATATTTTTCATCCCAGGCATCATCCCAATCATCGACACTGACTTCCCATGCCAGGTACGGCAACAAATCGAGCCGGCACTTATAAGGGTTGAGAAAATCTCTAATCTCACGTTCAATCTGTGCAATTTCTTCCCAGAAGACTTGCTCCAAAGCTCGTTCCATCGAACTGGCTGATGGCGGCAAGGTGCTGACAAAATCCGTCATACAGCCCCACTCGCCTTACGAACAATAATCTCGGTGCAATATGGTGCTTCAGACTTAGCGCATTCAATACCGGCTAACGGTTCAATAAGGTCAACCTTGGTCACTGGTTGAAAGCTGCCAGCTATATCATCACTTTTTACATGTGCTGCAGCATAAAGGGCGGACAAAGCAACCTCGCCGCCAAGAACGTGAGTATCTTCTGCGAGTTTATTGAGGCGCTGCCAGGCTGTGTTAATGGTCTGGCTTTCGCCAGGACCGAGCGGCATGTGTAGCTCAACCACGATTCGATAAGGCTTTATGGAAGCCGAATACACATCGAGGTGATCGTTTAATGGACGTTTGGTTTGCCCATCCAGATAATCAAACACGGTTTGGCAAAGCTCTGGGGAAGAAACGCCATCACCAGTGCGACTGAGTACATAGAGGTCGACCTTTAATGGCGTCGGGCTTAAAACACTGGCATCCAACACGTCTTCATGAGCATTCAAGGCATGGAAAATATAGGCGCCATCAGGGCCTGCGACGCTGAAACCTTCAGGGGCCATTTGAACCCGGCGGCGGTACTGGTCATCGGTTTCTTTATCAAATTTCTCTACAGGCCTTGCTGCACCCAGGTGCTGCAGGTTGGCGCCGCTTGAAAAGGCCACCATGTTCTCGAGGGAAATATCCTGAAACTCCTGCCGGGCACGGGTAACTTCTTCGGACATAGCAGACACCGCATTGTGCAGCGGGTCGCCTACCTTAGGCACGTCGACGCCCTGCAGTTCGGCGTAGCGGTTCAGCATCCTTGTTCGGGTGCTGACGGCATCGAGCTGCTGCACCACTTCTGGCGGAGGCAGTTGAGAAACGTCAATCTGACTCACACGCTCAGCCCTGTGATTTTCTCTACACTACCGTCAAATAGCAGCGTCACTTCCAGCCCTATCATCACCTTGTTCTCGCCCCGCTCTAACCACACTTTGTTGAGTTTTATCTCGTCGCTAAACTCATTCGGAGGGTATGCAATCATGTCAGCGACATCGGCGTAGATATCCATTTCCAGCTCAGGGGTAATGTTTCGGTCGATACGGTACGGAAGGTTTGAACCATAAGCGCGGTTGAGGGGAACGGTAACTTTGCGGGTACGCATACAGCGCTGAAGGCGTTGCTTGAGCTCAGCGACACCTTTAATGATTTGACCTGTGTTTTCGTCGATACCTGTGGCCATACATCACCTACTGACTCTGATTGGCTTTGCTGGTCTTCGGATCACCGTGGTTGTGGTCATGGCCATTGTAAATTTCACGGTCACCCGCCATAGATCGAACGCTATCGGAAATGTTATTTGCCGCTGTGATATTGGCTCCCGATGAGATATCGCCTGTGGTGGCTTGCTTACCATCATGCTCTATGTCACCAACCAGCACGATTTTGGGCGATTCAACCCTAAATTCTGCCGCCACGTTAAGATCAACGGTGCCTGTCACCTTGCCGGATAGCTTGTGATCCTCCATGTCGTATTCCAGCCAGGTACCGTCAGGGAATTCACGATAGAACAGGTTCAGATTATCTTTCGGCTGGTCAAAGCTATTCTGGTTTAAGCTGGCAGCAATGAACCCGCCATGCATGCCGAACTGCTTGAGCACAACAACCTGTTCGCCCTTCTGCAGTGGATGCCAGTCTTTGACTTTCCCAGCATGACCAACATTAGAGCGAAGCCAGTCACTGGTTAGATGCTCATTGAATTTCACCTTGTAGCGCAGTGGCTTGGCTTGCACATCGACAATCACACCAAACTGAATCATTTCACTGAGCATGCGAATCAGTTGATGCTGAGTCAGGTCTTTCATAAAGCCAGATCACTCATAGGTCTGAATCCGAAACGGGAAAATAATCAGCTTCATGACCAAAGCCGATATCTGGTGACTGTGATGCCATAATCTGTTCCGGTACCTCGCTTGGGCCAACTGGCAACCAATCAATTTCGCCGGCTAAATCGTAAGGGCCTGCTTTGCACTCCGCGATGAACCAGCCGTCTGGTGCTTCTTGCTGTTGGGAAGTCTGTACCGATGTCATAGAGATATTGCCGAATGTACTGGAGGAACAAAACTCTCGCCACTGCTGCAGGAAAGAAAGCTCAGCTTGTTCAACATCTAAACCCTTTGCCTTCATGCCACAGTAAACCCGCCCGATTACCAGGAAACGAATATAAGTGGCGTAAGCATCGTTTGGGATCTCTCCGGTATAAACCACTGTCAGTACACCGGGTTCTAAATCTCGGTTCTGGTAGGCGTTGCGGGCTTGCCAGCTACGGGTTACTTCTCGCGCTGGGTGCTGATTCTTAAAGGCATTGGTTATCCCATTTAATATGGAATTGATATTTCGTTGAGCAGCTTCCATCACAAGCTCCCTAGCCCAGCGGCCTTAAGCCCTGCAGCGACCGATGCATTGAGGATTTTCGCAACCTTATCCGCCTTGGCATCGGCTGCACGTTCATAGAAATCATTGGGTGCGGTGCCGTTCCGGGCAATGGACCTGGCAATCATGAATGCGAGATCTGACTGCGTATGTTTAGGATTGCGGGGATTAAGGCGCTTTACTTTCACCCAGTCCAGAATCGACTGCAGCGGCGGCATGCCTTGGCGGCCCGTTGGTGCAACAACGAAACTGTTATAGATTTGGTTGCTGGTTATCATGCGCTGTAGTTCACCTGCAGCATTACTGCGTATAGAGTTCGTCAGCGTTGATTCTGCCTTAGGGGCTTCTTCCCTGGCTTCTCGAGAAACTTCACTGCCTGCCCTTGAGACTCCATCTTTGAGATAAGCAACCAGCGTTCCAGGCGCAGCCCGAAAAGCTTCATCCAGCACTGATGTATCGATACTTACCGAGAACTCACGCACATTGCACCTGCCGTTCAAACTGTTCCATCAACTGCTGATGAATCGCCGCTGGCGTGCCGTTCTTCGCCTCGCCTCCGATGCTGTTTCGTACTGATACCGATTTATTAAGGTGGTGAATTGCGATGTACTTAACGGCTTCTGCTATCGCCCTCAGCAGCAATAGCGGGATATCCTGAGTCTCGATATCAATCACATCCCCCTTGATAGTTCGCTGGCCGTGGTAGCTGTAGGTCAAGGCATAGCCACAAGAGCTCAGCACGTCATAGGCAGGAAAATGTGAAAGCTTAATCAGGCGGTTACCGTCTTGATCATCGATCCGGCTTACCTTAGGCAATTGCTTTGGGTAGCCCTGTTGCCACGGCTGCAGCAGTCGGCGCTGGCTCTGCCCGTACAGGCAATGACGAACTGAAATAAGATCATCGGGTGCGGGATACAGCTCAACGCCTTTCTTAAGCTGAATAGTGGCAAGCCTCAGATGAGGCCGATACCGACTGAAGTCTGCAAGGGCCAGCTCTATCAACGATTGCTCGTGGCCAGAAACAAATTCAGC
>NZ_JAKRFQ010000757.1 GCF_022347985.1 Photobacterium sp. OFAV2-7 | reverse complement strand
GGATCTTCATCGGTACGACGCAAGCGGCTGATCTCACGAAATACGGTATTACGCTGCCGCGGCGTTAGCGACAGGTTGCGCGACGGGCAGACTGGTTCACAGAACCCGCACTCAATACACTTATCTATCAGGGTATCGGCAGCCGGCATCTCCTTGAGATCTTTAACATGGGCCTGATGGTCATCATTGAGGATAACCCCCGGATTAAGGATTCCGGTACTGTCAAAGATACGCTTGATTTGCTGCATCAGGGCATAGCCTTCCTCGCCCCACTCTAGCTCGACAAACGGTGCCATGTTGCGCCCGGTTCCATGTTCAGCTTTTAGCGAGCCTTGGTAGTCAACCGCAACTAGCTGAGCGACCGCATCCATAAATGCACTATACCGCTCTACCTCTTCTTCAGTATCAAATGCCTGAGTGAAGACAAAGTGCAGGTTACCGGCAAGCGCATGACCGAAAATAATCGCTTCGTGATAGTGATATTGGGTGAAGAGTTCCTGTAACTCACGCACAGCCGGAGCCAGCTGTTCAATAGGGAAAGCAACATCTTCAATGATAACGGTGGTACCCGTTTCACGCACTGCGCCTACAGCGGGAAACAGCCCTTTGCGAATACCCCAAAGCTGAGCACACACTTTCGCATCACGGCTAAAGGCAACCTGCTCAATCGGTGAGAATGCGTTGATAAGTGACGTTAACGCCTTCCCCTGCTCAGAAAGCGCCTCTTCATCTTCAGCATGAATTTCGATTAACAGTGCTGCCGCCTCGGCATTTCCGTTAGCACCCAATTGAGCAATAAAGTCAGGCATTCCCGGCTCATCAGCAACAGAAGCCAGTGAACGACTATCCATCAACTCGACGGCGGCAACATTGGTCTTACTGAGCTCACTGACGGCCAGACAGGTCTTTTCGATATCGGCAAAGACAAACAGTCCCGAGGCTTTAAAAGCATGGTCAACAACTGTGTTATAGGTAATATCGGCGATAAAACCCAGTGTCCCTTCCGAGCCTATCATCAGGTGCTGAAGGATCTCGATCGGATCATCATAGTCCACTAATGAGTTAAGGCTGTAGCCGGTGGTATTTTTCAGGCGATACTTATGCCTGATTTTATCCGCAAGATCAGGGGTATCATGACAATGCTGCGCCAGAGCCGACAGGTCTGCCAGCAGTTCCTGATGGCTTTGCTTGAACTGGGCAACACTATCGGCATCCAAGGTATTAAGAATGGTGCCATCAGCCAGGATAATGGTCATTCCGGCCAATGTCTTATAACTGTTTTGCGCCGTACCGCAACACATGCCAGAAGCGTTGTTCGCAGCAATGCCCCCGATTTTACAGGTGTTGATAGACGCCGGATCCGGACCAATCTTACGGCCATACGGTGTCAGGAACTTATTAGCCTCTGCGCCGATGACTCCCGGCTGTAACCAGATTTGCTCGCCGTCGTTGAGAATTTTGTGATTACGCCAGCTATTCGTGAGTGTGATAAGCACTGAATCAGATAACGCCTGCCCCGACAAGCTTGTTCCTGCAGCCCGGAAAGTCACTGGAATATTCAGGTTATAACACGCCGTTATCGCGTAAACGACTTCATCCAGGGTATCAAGCTGAAGTATTAGCTTGGGAACCAAGCGATAGAAACTAGCATCAGTACCGTATGCCAACGTTAAGGTGGGATCGGTGATAATCCGCTTATCATCAATCTGATGTTGTAATTGCTCAATCAATGTATTGTAGGGCTGCTGCATCGTGGCTCCGTGTACTTCCATATGCATAATGCATCTATTGTTATCGGTCGGGCTTGTGCTTCGCGGTGCGATTCACGCATTTATTGTAATAGCCATAGTTTATCGAGGGTGATTTAGTAAATAAATAACCTTTAATTCACAAGTTCGTTGCAAAATGTCGATCAATTGATTGAACATACTGACACATTGCGTCCAGTCGATTCAGTAACAGACTCAAACAGGGCTAAAAGGAAGCTTAAATGTAGGGTATTGAGTAAAGAGCTAGGTGCTAGGTGCAGAAATAGAGCCAGATTCCAGGCATAAAAAAACCAGCTCTAGGCTGGTCTAATACCATCCCATCAAGATGAGATGGAGGCGCGTCCCGGAGTCGAACCGAGGTCCACGGATTTGCAATCCGCTGCATAGCCACTCTGCCAACGCGCCTTCGTTATTACTTCTTGTTCATACCGTCAGAGACATGCCCTGTTCGGTATGGGCGTCATTCTACAGAACCTACAGGGCCTGTCACGAAAAAAATGAAAATTTGAAACCGTTCGCTGCAATTTCCACCAATTCCGACAAAACGTCTTCTAACATTAGGTTGTATGTTGTTACAACTGCCTCATAGGCAACAAAAAAGCGGCCTAAAGCCGCTTTTCTACAATTCTTTCACTTTTACTCAGGCATCCTCTGAATTAAGCAAATCATCCTTTGCAGCCTTCAGGTAAATGTACATTGACCAATATGTCAGCACCATTGCCACGTACAGCGCAATGTAACCAACCCATACTAACCACTCGGTTGGATGCCAAAGCAGGACAAGCAACGCAAACATTTGCGATCCCGTTTTTACCTTACCAACCCAAGATACCGCCACACTGGAACG
>NZ_JAKRFQ010000756.1 GCF_022347985.1 Photobacterium sp. OFAV2-7 | reverse complement strand
AAATCAATAAATACACGTACTCTGGGGCTCAGAGCTTGTTCGGAATAAAATACAGCATGAATCGGTATATCCTCGTTTACCCAATATTGCTCTAATACCGGTTCAAGCAAGCCTGCTTCCAGTTCCTGCTGAACGGTAAAATTAGACAAGCAAGCGACTCCTAACCCATTCACCGCCATCTGCTTCAGAGTCTCACCGCTATTACTGCTCATATCAGGCGAAATACTCAACCTTTCTCCATGCTGATCAAGCAACGGCCAGTGATTGAGCAACTTGTATTTATCGAATCCAAGAAGCTGGTATGTAGCTAGCTCAGCAACGCAACCGGGGGAACCGACCCGCTTAAGGTAACTAGGGCTTGCATATAAGCCCCGTTGTGTCACTCCTAGTTTTCGGGCCTTAAGGCTCGAATCACTTAGTTGACCAATACGAATCGCAACATCCACTTTTCTTTCGATTAAATCAGTGATCGAATCATTGCTCACAAGCGCCACTTTAATATCCGGATAACGCTGAGCAAATCCCGGTAACAAAGGCACGATTGCATTCAAAGCAAATGATGAAGCCGCATCGACAGTTAAAGACCCTACAGGCTGCTGATATTTGCGAGAAAAGTGATGCTCGATAGCCAAGACGCCTTCAGAAACATGCCTTGCCCTGTCAACGAGCCACGTACCTTCCTCTGTCAATGTGACACGACGCGTTGTTCGGTTAAACAAGGTTGTTTCCAGATCTGCTTCCAGTTTTTTTATCGTTCGACTCACTACTGAGCTGGCTATATCCAGTCGCTCTGCAGCTAGATTAAAGCTACTGGACTCCGCAACGGCAATAAATACTTCCAATTCGCTGAGTTTAAGTTTCACTTGCCTCTGCACCTCTTTGTTAATGCTATTTTGCTATTAATCACTTATCAAAATATACATTTATGTCAATAAAAGGAACTTTTATATTTTGAGGCATACACACATTCCCCTAAACCGACCAAGGAGCGACTCATGTCTCGAGTGAATATCTACACCAGCCAGCCTGAAGCTTATAATGCAATGTTTATACTAGAAAAATACATCAAGAGTTGTAACCTACCACCGATCCTGGAAGAACTTATCAGAGTACGGACATCGCAAATCAACGGCTGTGCATACTGTATTCAAATGCACTCAAAGTCTGCGCTTGAACACGGAGAAAGCCAGGAACGATTATTCTCTCTGCCTGCGTGGAAACAGTCCCCCCCTTTTCACCCCCAAAGAACGGGCGGTGCTTACCCTAACAGAAGAAGCAACGCAGATATCAAATAACGGTGTCAGTGATACCACATACAGGCAACTTGAGGAGTCGTTCGACCCTGCACAAATTGCCCAGCTCATTATGCTGATCTCAGTCATGAATGCATGGAACCGAATGGCTGTAGCAACCAAAATCCAAGAAAAATAACTGATCGGCTTACCACAATTAGAACACTCCTCAAAGAGCACCAAACCCAGTCACTTCCCGTGGCTGGTTTTCTTGCGTCATCCCGCTATAGCTCTCGCTTTTCGATAGACACAACGCAAATAATTAGAGGTCAAAACATTAAACCATTCCACACTGCGTTTAACTGACAAAAAACATTGTCAAGTGATGAAATTCAAATCAAAACTTGTGATAGACCTATCACAATGTTAACATTTTGCCGTTTTTTTTAATTTGAAGTCTAAATATTTTCCTTTTCAAAACTGTTGAGAAGATCTTTTCTAGAGGGAAATGCTTAGAGGACAAAACGTTCGAGAGTATGTATGGATAGCGTATTTAATAAATACAGTATAGAAACAACGGATTACGAAGTTGGACAAGACAATGTTCAAAAGTGGGGGTTTGACGTCCACAATCCAGTCTTCGGCATCAGCGCCGGACTAATCATTTTATTTTTATCAGCACTGCTGCTGGTTGACGCAGGTACTGCCAAGGCCGCCCTAAATGGCCTTAAATTTCAAATCATTGAAAATTTTGACCTCCTGTTCATGTGGTCTGGCAATATTTTTCTTATTTTTTGCCTTGGCCTAATTATCTCACCGCTAGGTAAAGTCAGGCTCGGAGGCATCAATGCCAAGCCAGAGCATTCCAAGATTTCATGGCTTGCAATGCTGTTTGCAGCTGGTATGGGTATTGGCCTTATGTTCTGGGGCGTGGCAGAGCCAACAGCCTACTTCACTGGCTGGTACGAAACCCCTTTAGCCGTTGAGGCCTACTCTCCAGAGGCGAAGGAAGTCGCGTTAGGAGCAACTATGTTCCACTGGGGGATTCATGCATGGTCTATGTATGCAATCGTCGCCCTTTCTCTGGCTTTCTTTACTTTCAACAAAGGACTACCTCTTTCAATTCGCTCCATTTTCTACCCAATTCTCGGTGATCGGACCTGGGGTTGGTTTGGTAACGCAATTGATATTATGGCAGTACTGGCGACCCTGTTTGGCCTTGCAACATCTTTAGGCCTTGGCGCGCAACAAGCCACCAGTGGTATCAATCATGTCTTTGGCACCGAAGGTGGCCTTGGCATGCAGCTAGCAGTCATTGCTTTTGTTACGACACTGGCGGTTATCTCTGTAGTCCGCGGTATTGAAGGCGGTGTTAAAGTACTGAGCA
>NZ_JAKRFQ010000755.1 GCF_022347985.1 Photobacterium sp. OFAV2-7 | reverse complement strand
GGCAGAAGTGCCCGGGATCATATTCACTTTTTCATCATTGATCGCGCAAAGACCCAGTTGCTGGGCACCAACCAGCCGATAAGCCAGATTGCCTACGGGCTGGGATTTGACTATCCGGCGCACTTTACCAAGTTGTTCAAGAAAAATACCGGCGTCAGTCCGTCCCAGTTCAGGGTTCTTAACTAACACTGTTTATTTCGCTGCAAACACAGGTTATCCAGCATGAAAAAATATGCGTCTCTTATGGCCATCGTACTGTCGATGATGGTCATAGCCGGTTGCACCTCACATTTGTCACGCTCGACACCGCTGAATTTATCTGGCGACTATTACAACTATATCCAGCCAAGTTTTGACCAATATTTGGAAGAAACGGAAAACTGGCTGCGGCAAAACCGCCAGTTCATCACCAGCAACCACGATAAAGAGCTGGCAATGAATATGCCGTTTGAACTGACACCCGAGCAGCCAACCAATAAGGCCGTTCTGTTTGTTCACGGCCTGGGTGACTCTCCCTACAGCTTTTCCGATCTTGCCAATACCATGGCTGAGCAGGGTTTCTATGTTCAGACATTGTTGCTGCCAGGCCATGGCAGTAAACCGCTGGACATGATGCTGCCAAGCTATCAGGATTGGCAGACGATGGTCGATCACTATGCCAACCAGCTAAAGCAAGAATATGATGAAGTCTGGCTCGGTGGCTTTTCAACCGGGGCTAATCTCGTCACCATCCATGCCATTGATCAGGGCGATATCGACGGGCTGCTGTTGTTCTCGCCGGGCTTTCAGACCCAGACTCCCTATCTGGAGAAACTAACCCCACTTGTAGCTGCATTCTGGGATGGCTACCAGACGGAAGAAAACAACCTTGCCCGCTATAACTCGGCACCACTTAACGGCGCTATCGCCTATTCGGACAGTGCAACGGCGCTCAGAAACAAGCTCAAGCAGCATACACTGACGATCCCGACGCTGATTGCGATCAGCGAGGCCGATAGCATCATCGACCCCGATGCAGTGAAAAGTCTGTTTGAGACCCGTTTTGAGAACACTTCCAACCAGTTGATCTGGTATGGAGAGCAACAGCAACCAAATCGCCGGATCGTTCAGAAAAGCATGCACCTTGACCAATACAAGATCAGCACCGGTTCTCACATGAGTCCGATTTTCGCCCCGTCTAACCCCTACTATGGGGACAAGGCAGAGAAGATCATGTGTGAAAACAGCTTCAGCAGTGATGATACCGACCGCTGCAACCAAGGTGAGCCTGTGTGGTTTTCAGCATGGGGTTACACAGAAAGTGGAAAAATCCATGCACGACTGACATGGAACCCTTACTACAACGAGCTAGAAAACAACATTTCCCGACTGACTCAGTCTTCAGCATCGAAAGAAGGTTAATAAATGAAACTAATTATTACCGGCGCAACGGGTATGGTCGGCAAGGGAGCATTGCTGGAAGCTCTGGACTCTGCCGATGTCAGTGATGTACTCGTGGTTAGCAGGCGCCCTTGTGACATTCACCATCCCAAGCTACAGGAACTGCTCATCGACGACTTTATGCAGATAGCCAATGTTGCCGACCAACTTGCAGGCTACGATGCAACCTTGTTTTGCCTGGGTGTCTCATCGGTTGGCATGAGCGAACAGGATTACCGGGCTGCCACATATGATCTGACCCTGGCCTTTGCAAATACTGTTCTCGAACAAAACCCGACAATGACATTCTGTTTTGTCAGCGGCTCAGGTACAGATATCAACAGCAAAACCATATGGTCAAAAGTGAAGGGAGAAGCCGAAGCCGCGCTGCAGGCCCTTCCTTTCAAAGGCAGCTACATGTTCCGCCCGGCGTTCATTCAGCCGCTAAGAGGGATCCGTTCAAGAACTGCGATCTACAACGCCATGTATTCAGTGCTAAAGGTAATAAGCCCGTTACTGATAAAAGTGTTTCCCAACTACGCCACCACGACAACCCAGTTGGGCAACGCCATGATCCAAGTTGCCCGCCATGGCTATGATCGCCCTGTGCTTGAAGCCAAAGACATAACGAAATTCTAAGTGAAGCAGTGTGTCAAATCCCTAACGATTTGACACACTTTATTACATTAAAAACACCGTTCAATTCATACAGGACCTATTCAGAAAACGATTGCTAATCTTGCCCCCATAGAAGAACAACACTTACTCAGTTTGATATAAGGGCACGGCAATGAACACTTTCATACAGACATCTATCGCTTCCGTTTTAGGCCTTACATTACTCACCGGTTGTGTTAATCCTGGTGAAGATGATCCCAATGCCTCCACCAAACAAGGAGCTGCTGGCGGCGCTTTATTAGGGCTGACGCTTGGGGCATTAACAGGTGATGCTGAGCTGGCGATGAAAGGAGCCGTTGCCGGCGGTGTGGCAGGCGGTGTAGCTGGTGCCACCAACGATATCCAGAACAACCGAGAGAACATCCGTCACGAAAGCCGCAACGAATCACTGGCACAGATTGGTAATGGCGGCAGTGCCTCAACGGCTCCCTCTCAACACAAGGCTCAAAACTGGGAGCAGCTAGATAATTTTACCGGTAACTGGAATGTCAGTATCTGGAGCGGTGCAACAGAGCAGCCTGTAAC
>NZ_JAKRFQ010000754.1 GCF_022347985.1 Photobacterium sp. OFAV2-7 | reverse complement strand
TAACGCCGGTTGTTATCACTGTTTAATGAAACTGTGCCCGCGACGGAGTCAAAATGGCAAAGCTAACGTTACAAGAGCAGATGCTGAAAGCAGGTCTTGTTGATAAGAAGAAACTAAAAAAAGCAGGAAAATCATCCAAGAAATCGAGAACTCAGGCGAAAGAAGCCAAAGCGGCCGTTGAAGCTAACCGTGCTGCTCAGCTTGCTCAGGATCAGGAGCTAAACCGTAAGAAGCAGGCGGAAGCCGAGAAGAAGGCGATTGCCTCGCAGGTGAAACAGCTGATTGAGATGAATAAGATCGAATGTAACGATGGTGAGATCGGCTACAACTTTACTGACGGTACCCTGGTCAAGAAAATTTATGTCGATAAATCAATTCAGGATCAATTGGTTAGTGGCCGACTGGCGATTGCACGTTACCTTGATAGCTATGCCATAGTACCGGGTGTAGTGGCAGATAAAATCAGCCAGCGTGATGAAGAATCAATCATCGTTAACAATACGGCTGACGAGCAGGAAATGGATGAGGACGATCCGTACGCAGACTTCAAGATCCCTGATGATCTGATGTGGTAATTGACTCAGCTATCCCGGGGTGCCGACTGGCACTCCGCCTTCCTCTTTAATCATTCCTCCTCCGAGTAAGATTATTCTGAATAAGCAAAGTTATGCAGCCTGCTCATAAAGTGGTGTTAGCTAATGGTTTGCAAGCAATTTTTCCTGCCGTCTCAGCGACAAAATGGTAGAGAACGCTATTCCCTCTATACTTCATTCATTGGTTTCGCTTTTTTCCAAGCGTGAATTATGACCTGTGAGGCTAAAATCGGTGATAGTTTGAGCGTTTGGTGCTTTCAGATATAGGATATACGAATAACTTAATGCGAATGAATATCATTTATAGTAGGTTGTGAATGTAATCAGCGTCGTAGGAACATTAATAATGAAGACTGAAATTTCTCGTTGGATAGCGCGAGACCCTGACCCTAAAACACGTGATGAGCTACAACAGCTTATTGACTCAAACGCAGAAGCCGAGCTGGCAGATCGATTCTCCGGACGGCTGGTATTTGGTACTGCCGGGCTAAGGGGAATCGTCGGTGCCGGACCAAACCGAATGAACCGCCTGGTGATTCAAGAAACGGCGATGGGGCTTGGCAAATATCTGCTGGCAACAGAACAGGATGCAGCCGAGCGCGGTGTGATTATCGGTTTTGACGGTCGTCCTGATTCGAAGCGCTTTGCTCACGAGACTGCCTCGGCACTGACCGCTCAAGGGATAAAAGTGTATATGACCACCCATGAAGCACCTACACCTATGGTGGCTTTTGGGGTGAAACACTTTGAAACTGCTGCCGGTGTTGTAGTGACGGCTAGCCATAACCCGCCTGAATATAACGGTTTTAAGGTTTACTGGGGGAACGGTGCCCAGATCATTCCGCCTCATGATTCGGGCATTGCCGAACAGATTGATATCGCAACCCAGCAAGAAATTGAGTTGCTTGATTTAGAGCTGGCTAAACAGCAAGGTTTGTTGTTCTGGTTGAGTGAGTCATTTTACGATACTTATCGTCAGACGGTGAATAAAAGCAAGTTGCTGTCGAACCACACTCAGCCAGCCGGGATTAGCCTGGCCTATACTGCCATGCATGGCGTTGGTGCCAATATGGCAGAAGCACTACTGGCTGATGCTGGCTTTACCCAGGTCTACAGCGTCGCCGAGCAGCGTGAGCCAGACGGCCGTTTTCCTACCGTGAACTTTCCTAATCCCGAAGAACCGGGAGCGATGGACATGGTAATTGCCGAAGCCAAGAAGCATGATGCCACCTTGGCGTGTGCCAACGATCCTGATGCCGACCGGTTTGCGGTTGCAGCTAGAACGGAAGAGGGCGAATACCGGATGCTGACGGGGGATCAGGTTGGTGTGCTACTTGGGCATTACCTGCTGACACATGCCGAGCCGGGGCAAAACCTGGTAGGTGCAACAATCGTTTCCTCAAGCCTATTAAAGCAGGTTGCCAAGTCGGTCGAAGCCAATTACTACAAGACCCTGACAGGTTTCAAATGGTTGACGAATGTCGCTATGCAGCAACAGACGGATGAGAGCCGATTCTTGTTCGCCTACGAGGAAGCTCTTGGTTATACCGTTGGTAGCGATGTATGGGATAAGGATGGGTTGTCAGCACTGGTTGCCTTTGCTCAGCTGGCGGCTGAGCTGGCTGTGAATGGCAAGACTGTTTGGGATCAGCTGGAAGCTATCTACCGTGAACATGGTCTGTATCTGAATGTCCAAAAGAGTATTGCACTACAGCCGGGTTCGCCCCCAATTGGTGATAGCCTGAGAGCCAATCCTCCGGAGACCATTTCTGGTCGCCACATTGTGAAGACGGATGATTTGAAAAAATCACAGACCATTTATACCGATGGCAAGATTGAATCGATCGATCTGCCGTCCAGTGATGTGCTGATCTATTACCTCGACGATGATTCGCGAGTGGTGGTGCGTCCGTCAGGAACAGAGCCTAAGTTGAAATGCTACTATGAAGTGGTTGAGGCGATGAGTCATGAAGATACGCTTGAGCATGCACAGCAGCGTGCAGAGGCTGCAATGGCTGAGTTAATCAGTC
>NZ_JAKRFQ010000753.1 GCF_022347985.1 Photobacterium sp. OFAV2-7 | reverse complement strand
GAAAGGCGATCAACAATGCGAGCAATCGTCCTTTCAGACACACCCGCCTCATCGGCCAGCGTTGTATAACTCGGCCAGCATATGTTTTTATCGTCCGCATAGTTTGCCATCAGCAAGAACACCAACTTCTCAGTTGCCGGCATTCTTGCCTTAATCGCATCTGACATAGCCTGAAAACTCATAACTACACCTCTTGCTTAAGCACGCGCATGGCATCACGACTTATGCGGCTAAACATCACTTCATTGTGCTTAGTCGGTGTAGTCCCTGACATTAACAAGCCTTTAACCATGTCAACGTTCATACCGTTACGCTCTGCAATAACACCGCACGCTATATCTAGCGCACGGCAGTCATTGGCTGTAATGATCTTGGTAAGGTACAGATTCTGGCCCACGGCTACTGCCCTCCTCGTAACCAGTCCGGTACGGGAATGCCCTGCAGTTTCAGCTCTTCGATAATTGCTTCGGCTAAATCGGGTTCTGTCGTTAACAGGTCACGAATACCGGCAATCGCCAGCATGTAAACAAACACGCCCTCATTGGTACCGGCTTTGTCAGCAACAGCATCGACAACAGCTCGGTCAGGCTCTGTGAATCGGATTTTGACTTGTTCGTCGCGGATCAGGTGTTGAGGCAAGCCACGCTTACCGGTCCGTCGTCTTTCATGAACATCGTTAAGCAGCTCTTTGCTGAATTCGTTCAGGTTTATGGTCATTGGTCGTTACCTTCTGAATATTTAGATTTAGTCCCTTCACATCACGGTCGTAGTGATTAGGGTTGTAGACATAGGGAATATCTGTTGAAAGGTGGCATAGAAGAGCGATGGTCTCTGGCACACCACTAGTCCGCCATAACGAAGCAGACTGGCGAGATACTCCAAACACAGTGCCTATCGCTGTGTTTGTTTTGTATTTAACCTTGAGGACGTTGTACAAGTTATCTGACATTAGTCGCTACCTCCGCCAAAGAATGTAATTTTACTTTCGCACAGTGTCAAACAAACCTGCGTAAAAATAATTTCGAAAGTTTGTGGTAATTTAACAGCACATTGATAAAAGTGCTTACGGAATGATGACAAATACACTTGCAGAGCGGCTGATTAGCCGACGAAAGAAGCTGGGGTTAACGCAAGATCAGCTAGCAAAACCAGCAAAGATGACTCGAGTTACAGTCAGTAATATTGAGCTTGGAAACTCAACTAACATCCGGGCTGAGAGTCTATTTGCTATTGCTAAGGTGCTTAAGTGTAATCCTGAGTGGTTGTTATCAGGTAAAGGCCCAGAAGAACTAGACTCATCACCGCAACTGTCGGGTGATAACTTTACTCCTGGCCCTGAGGTTGAGCAGAAATGTCCAATAATCAATTGGGTTCAAGCTGGCTCATGGACTCAAATTGATGAACCGTTTGATAACGTTGAATACCTTCCTGCTCCAGTGAAATGCTCACCTGGCACTTTTATCCTTCGTATTAAAGGTGATTCAATGGAGCCGCGCTTTGAAGAAGGCGATTTGATTTACGTTGATCCTGCTAAAGTTGATCCAGAGCACTCTAAATACGTAGTCGCTATGCTTGAAGACTCACATGAAGCTACATTCAAGCAACTACAGCTTATTGACGGGAAGAAGTATCTAAAAGCTTTGAATCCTGACTACCCACCTGAGATGAAGTTCATTAAGATCAATGGGAATTGTCGTATTGTGGGAACTGTAGTGAGTCACGTCAAGCCGATTTAAGTTACATTAGTTCAGAGCTTGTTTATTACTGACCATTTTCTCGGTGACTACCTAACAAGCACTGAACTAAAGCAATATACTAATTATTAAGAAGCTTCAGACAATTCTGGAGTCTCTTCTGTTATCTCAATTCCTTGAGTATATTCCGAATATTTCTCTTTCAGATAACCTAATCCAGAAGAAGAATCGATATCTAACTTGAGGTGCTCTTGAATGAAGCTCAGTCTGTGCTTGCACTCTTGAATTACTTGTCCCCACGTTTTTACAGTTATCTTAAGTTGTTTAGTATTGTGGAGTAAGCCTCTGCCTGAATCATCATTCTCCAATCTTTTTCTCGCATAAGCATCCATTTCATTAGAAATTATCCAAAAGTTCCATGACGTATTAAGATCAACGAATCTTTCATCCTCTGCAACAGCAAAAGCATATGATTCAATCTGGTTTATCTCTTTCTGTTTTATTTTTACATGAGGAGCTTTCAGCTCAACCACTAAATGCTCTCTTTCATCTTCATGATTTTTACCAATACTTCGCGTAAGCATTAGATCCACAATTCCAACGCTTCCATCAATCCGAGTCACAGCCTTATCTGGCTTAATATCGACGCCTTGTTCTTTAAGGTGCTTTATAAGAACTTCCGTAAGTGATTTATCATTAACAGTTAATGAAAACTCCTCTCCAAAAATCCAAGTATTTTCTGCAAGAATTTTATGGAGCTGGCTTCTTTCCTTAACCACTTTCTTCAAATCTTCATTGAAGAGCATTTGTTCAAGACCAGTTATAAACTTTAACCTGTCACTTACAACTTTCGAAGCATTTATGATAGCTGTTAAGCTCGCATCTTTAAGAAGCTCAGCCATTTCCTTTTGTTTCTTTTTAGACAAGCTAAGTA
>NZ_JAKRFQ010000752.1 GCF_022347985.1 Photobacterium sp. OFAV2-7 | reverse complement strand
CAGGCCCTATAATCTGCTATATCTCTCAAGTATACCTCTATATATATCTACAACTGGCGTAGCCATATTAAAAAAAGAGCAACGTTTCCACCAAAACTAAACCATTTCACTTTAAACACGAAACCCATTCATGAATTGAAAACGCCACGCATTTGGAATTACTCATAAATGTTTATATTCCCTCTCTGATTTTTTTATACTCTGCAAGCATTTCAGATTCTTTCTTACGCCTTTCTTCCACGTCTTTCTTAGTGTGGATACGAACATTAAAGTTATTACTTTTTTGTCCAGAGTGCACAACACCCTCAAAGCTTTTCCTGATTTTTTCTACTTCACTGGCAAGGTTATGGATTGGATCTCCATTTCCTAATTCTGTAATTCCTTTAAACTCCGACAAATCAATAGTAGATTCAGATATATATTGTTTGCCTGCGATATTAGTGTATGTAACCAAAATTGCCAGCTTAATATCAAAAGCACTATTACCAACCTTCTCTACTAACTCTATAAAACTAAACAAAAAACTACTGCGTTTTTTTTGAACGCCCAAGGACGTCATTTTATTCCTAATAAAATTGAGACGTTCAATCTCTTCTATCAACACTATCTCTTCAGGCGAAAAGGTGGAGCCATTTTTACCTTTTATTTCAAACGTTATGTCTTTAGCTACACCATTTCCCGTATTTTCAACATAAAGATTCATGAATTGGAATGAAAGTTTAGAAGACTCAAGGTAAACCTCAAGTTCTGGTTTTATAGACTGTTCCAATATATCTGCAGATTGCTTATCTTGACTACGGCGCAATTTCCAAGTTTCCAAAGCAAGAATGAAAGTTAATACAGCAATTGCAACAGTGGCCAAAGCAGCAACCCATGCAGACAGGGAGTCTTCAGATAATGGTAAATCGTTGCTTAATTCATGTCCGGTGATCAAACCCGCAATAAAGACAGCTGGCAGTAATAATAGTGTCATCAGTGAACCAATAATCCATAATGGCTTTTCGTTTTTCAACATCTATTCCTATATTTGCATCTAGTGCAGAAGGCTAACGCTGCATTAAGGTGAGCAACGCTACCACCATACCTAAATCATTAAACTGTGAACACAAAACCCAACCTTGCACTGAAAATACCAAGCATTGGGAACCATTCTTAAATACTTGTTTAACTATTTTGCTTCGCTTTTCGGAGCTCCTCAAATGCATTATGTAGCTCTTTAGAGCGACGATACATATTTAATAGCGAAAACCCATTGAAAGGAACAACACCTGATTGCAATATCCCTCCGGCACTACCCGGTAAAAAGGAGATAAGCATCCGATTTTTATCAACAGTAGACTTGAAGTCATTTAATTTGTCTTCATCGATTTGCTTTAAGAAAGTAGTTACAGGATCAGTATCTTCTGCGTATGCTAGAGGGATATTAAACCAAGTTTTTGAAGCTACTTCAGTTAAGGCTTGAGAGGCAATATCAAAATTCGACTGCACTTTTGGTACGGAAAAAAACAAATTTGCGTATTTGCCTGTAAATTGATGCACTTGAATTGACATTGCAACTAATCTCTTACGTTTTAATTCGATCTCCTGCCCACGACTATATTGATATGAGACTAGGAATAGCTTCTCATGCTTATCTTTTGATTTTCTTATCTTACTAGCAGCTTCTATGGATTCAGTCGCATAAATCTCACAATCAGTAACCAGCGAACCAACTTCAGTAAAAAATGCATTTAACTCCCCCCAAGCCTGTAATTTAATATTTGCCAATACTTGAGATTTCCAGTTTGCTGTAGCACTGGCGTATGCTACTAGAAATCCGATGACAGTTACGAGTGAGCTAGCTATAGCAACTTTCATTTCATCACTCAATGATCTGAGCCATTCCATCAGTTCACTGAAGGAATATGCAGGATAACCGAAGATACTTTCGCTAAAATAGCGAACAGCTAGCATGGTGATTAATACTCCGTAAAGATTACCCAGCAAGAAGCGTATGCAGACACCCAAGCTAACGCAGACGTAAAAGCAAGCGGTTTTTACGAACGGAATATAGTTCTGACTCAAATATCACCTCCAAATAGTTAGCATCAAACTCTACAAGCTCAGTTAATATCTCTTCCGGTCATCTGAGGTACGAAAAAGATTTATGATTTGAATTAGTACATCTCATCTCTCTTCCTACTACCACACATATACTCCTACCGAATAGCTCAGTATAAAACCATATGAAAACAGTGGTGTAAACATGTTATCCGTCATTAGAGTCCAGATATGCTGTCAACTTATCAGCATACAGCTCATAAGCCTTAAGCTGGTCATCCAACCAATCATGCTTGTTATACACAGCCAGCACCCCACCTAGCTCATGGCCTAGCATCTTCTCTACTACGTGTGGCATCACACCGAGTTCAGAAGCGCCTGTAGACAGAGAGCGCCTAAAATCATGGGTTCGCCAGTGTTCTAACGGCAGGCTCTCGCGTATGCGGCGTATATAACGGTTTGCTGCTGCAATGCTGATTGGGGTATTGAGGTCTTGCCCTGGGAATAGAACGTCGTCGTATGTCGCCATAACGCGTTCTAGGATGGATCGGACTTTGGTAGGGATCGGTCTTCGAATGGGCTTGTTGGTTTTG
>NZ_JAKRFQ010000751.1 GCF_022347985.1 Photobacterium sp. OFAV2-7 | reverse complement strand
TCAGCTCTTCATAGGCTGCTTTGATTTCGTCTGGGTTCTGGGTGTTAGCAGAGTAGCCTAGCTTGCGAAGTGCGATGTGGAAGAACTCGCGAGCATCATCCATCATCATTAGCTGGCCTTCCCATTTAGGATCCCAGAAATCACTCCAAGAGCTGACTTCAGCCTTGTCCATCATTTCTGTATTAACACCGATACCGGTTGCGCCCCAAATGTAAGGGATAGAGTAGTCGTTGTTTGGGTCAAATGGCTTGTGCAGGTAGTTTGGATCAAGTTCATCAAAGTTTGATAGCTTAGAGCGATCAATTTTCTTCAGCATACCTTCGTCACGCATCTTCGATACGTAATAAGTCGAAGGAACGACAAGGTCATAGCCTGTACCATGAGTTTTTAGCTTGGCGTACATGGTTTCGTTCGACTCGTAAGTCGAATAAATTACCTTAATGCCCGTTTCTTTTGTGAACTGTTCCAATACTTCGCTTGGGATGTATTCAGACCAGTTGTAGAAATACAGTTCTTCATCTGCAGCTGTTGCAACATTCGAGAACATTGCCATTGCGCAGACGCCACCGGCCACTAAGGAAGACCATTTTTTCATTTTATTGTGCTCCTAACTATCAGGATGTGTTGAGAGTTATCTCCAGCGAATGTACTAAACAATAAATGCCAATAAGCAAACAAATGCGCATGGCTGCTCGGTACTAACCGCTTCTCCTACATGCAAAAGAAATCCAATGACTACGAAGAGTCATTTTCTTAAATTTAAATATGACTATAAACAGACGATTTAAAAGGAGATTATAGCAGATAGGTTTATGATTAAGGCAACCAAATATTATCTGGTTGCCTTATATGCAGAATTACTGAGCGGCTTTTAGTTCCAGGAAGTAATTTTCATAGCGAATATTCATTTCGCCAACAGCGTCCTGCCATTCACCACGATCTAGGTCTTCCTGAGGTGGGAAGAGAGTCGGGTTGTCCTTGTACTTGTCGTTCGACGCTTTGACTGCGGTAAGATAACCGGTTTCTTCCGAAATCTTGGCCGCGACATCCGGACGAAGCAGGAAGTCGATCATCTTATGGGCGGCATCAACGTTTTCAGCATTCTTGGCAATAGCCAGGCTATCGACCCAGAAAATTCCGCCTTCTTTTGGCCAGACAAGCTCAATTGGCAAGCCTTCTTTTTGCGCAGCGGCGGCTGAACCGTTCCAAAGCATACCCAAGCCAACTTCACCGGCAAGGTATGGTGCTGCCGGGTTATCCGAGTTGAATACCAATACATTCGGCATCAGCTTCTTCAGCTCTTCATAAGCCTCGTCGATTTGCTTCGGATCCGTCGTGTTACCAGAGTAACCCAACTTTCGAAGGGCAATATGGAAAACTTCACGGGTATCATCCATCAGCATCAACTGGCCTTCGAGCTCGGGATTCCACAGATCTGCCCAGCTATCGAAGTCGGCCGGATCGTACATATCCGTATTTACGGCCAATCCGGTCATCGCGATTACATGGGGGATGGAGTAGTCGTTGTTTGGATCAAAAGGCTTATCCAAATAGTTCTTATCAAGCTCTTGGAAGTTAGTTAGCTTTGATTTATCGATTTTCTGTAACATGCCTTCATCACGCATTTTGGCAACGAAGTAAGTGGACGGCACAACCAGATCGTAACCTTTAGGGTGTGCTTTCAACTTGGCGTACATAGTCTCGTTCGACTCGTAAGTCGAATAAATCACTTTAATACCAGTCTCTTTAGTAAACTGTTCCCTTAGCTCCGTAGAGATATAAGGGCCCCAGTTCATAAAAACTAATTCTTTATCAGCAGCATTCGAAAAGGTTGAGAACATCGCTGCTGCACAAGCAGTACCGGTCAGAAAAGCGGACCATTTTTTCATTTGTTTATCATCTCCAAAACCCCAGCAGGGTATTGATAAAAAACAAGTGATTAATCGGCTGACTAATCACTTGCAGTATCTGGCACAAGGCCAATTAAAACACTGAGTTAGATTACTTTATTTAATCTTCTCTCTGGCTAGCAACTGCGAGCAAATTACCAGAACCAGAGACACAATAAGCATTATCGTGGCTAGTGCATTCACTTCTGGTGAAATTCCCACTTTTACCATTGAGTAAATCTTCAATGGCAAGATCTCGTAAGACGGCCCGGTCACGAATGAGCTAACAATTACATCATCCAGAGACAGGGTAAAGCTTAGCAGCCAGCCAGCAGCAACAGCAGGTTTTGCTAGCGGTAGAATAATCTGTTTTAAGATCACCCACTCGCTGGCGCCAAGATCGCGCGCTGCTTCAAGCATCTTTACATCAAATCCTTTCAGTCGGCTGTAGACCGTGACTACCACGAAAGGCAGACAGAAGGTGATATGAGAGAGCAGCAGCGTCAGGAAGCCCAGCTCGGCACCTACCAGAATAAACAGTGCCAATAACGAGATAGCCATAACAATGTCAGGCGACATCATGACGACAAACAGCATGCCGTTGACGAAATGTTTGCCGCGAAACTGATAGCGGAACAGGGCAACGGCCGTCAGGCTCCCGATAATGGCTGCGGCTGTCGCTGAAAATACAGCGATATTCAGCGAGTGCCAGGCTGCCTGCATCAAGCTGTCATTGTTGACTAGG
>NZ_JAKRFQ010000750.1 GCF_022347985.1 Photobacterium sp. OFAV2-7 | reverse complement strand
AACCGCCAGTCATACCGACTACCATATCCTGGATCAGCTTTTTCGGATTCAGCGGCTGACCGGCTGCAAAGGCCGGGCACGCCTTCTCACAGCGGCCACACTGCACGCAGGCATCAAAGCCCAACAGCCGGTTCCAGTGAAAATCAGTTGGTTTGCCTACCCCCAAATGCGGCTCGGTCAAGTCAAGCGGCCTTAGTCCCGTTGACTGACCACCGCCAAAGCGCTCAGGACGAGGATGGAAAGCCAGGTGTAATGCGCCAGCAAAAGCATGTTTCATCGGGCCGCCCCAGGTCATCCCGAGCAGCATCTCGCCCATGCCCGCTATCATTGCAACTCCCAGTAAAACAAGCAGTATTGACGGCAAGGTATCTATTCCGAACAAACCAAAGACACTGACAAGCAAGAAAGTGCCGGCAAAGACATTGAGGCTTTTCGGCAATCTCATCCAAGGACCTGTAGACAAATGCGCAGGCACAGACCGACGTCGCCCAGCCACCAGCTGCGCCCCCAGCAACATCACCGTACAGGCAATAAGCGCCAGCAAATGCATTGCACCGTTATTGATGCCAAGAAGGTAAATAATGCTCAGCATCACCAGCGCGGCAACAAAGCCCCCGGCGGTTGCCATATGCATATGCGCAATGGTTTTGTCACGAGCAACAACATTATGGAGATCAACCAGATACCGTCTCGGGATGCTCGATAGTCCGGCCCAGACATCAACCGCAAAAGGTTTGCCCCGACGCCAGAGCCTCACCCGACGAACGGCACCGAACAACGTGACTAGCAATCCCAGCAATAACAGCACGGAAACTAAAGATGTCAGCATCGTTATCCCCTTTTCTGCGCGAGTTGTGAGGCGATAAGTGTTAAGTCAAAATCTGTACGATCAGAAATCTTTGCAAAGACGCAAGGCATCATAAATTGCAGCGTGAATATTACGCTGCGAGGCACAGTCACCAATCCGGTATAACAGGTAACCCTGACCATTGCCCGTATGGTGAGCCAGTTCCGGCTGTGGCTTGGCCGCGTACAATGCGACCAGATCAACCTGCCCTTTGTTGAGCGATCCCTGCTTCAATTGGTAATACAGTGACTCACAAGGCCGAATACCGTTTTCTATCACCACCTGATCCACAACCCGCTCTTCCTGCTGCTGGGTATACTCGTTCTCTAGCACGGCGATGACTTTTTCACCTTCCCGGTATACCTGTTCCAAACGAAAGTCCGGCGTCATGATCACCTCTCGCTGGTAAAGGCTGCGGTAATAGGTCGGAAAGGTGGTGCCACCAACAGCTACTCCGGGTTTCAAATCATCCGTCACCAGTTCAACCAACGCTCCTTTTGCTGCCAGATAATCGGCAACCGACATCCCCGAAAACTCGCAGATAGTGTCGTAGACCAGCACATTACTGCCCGGCTCCACCCTGCCACTCAGAATATCCCAGCTACTGACAACCAGACCGTCCTGCGCTCCCCAGCCCGGAAACTGCTCAATGAACGGCTGGCCACCGACCGCCAGAATCACCACTTCAGGACTCAGCGCCAGAATACCCTCGGCATCCGCTTCGGTATCCATCTCAAGAGTGACACCCAGCCGCGCCAGCTCCAGTTCAAACCAACGGGTGATCCCTGCAATTTGTTCACGCTGCGGTGCTTTGGCTGCCAGCGTGATCTGTCCGCCAAGCCGGGAGGATTTCTCGATCAAAGTGACATCATGGCCACGTTCGGCACAAACACGCGCCGCCTCCATACCTGCAGGTCCGCCACCTACCACCACCACCTTGCGAATCGAACCATCCGTTTTCGTGATGATATGGGGCATTGTCTCTTCACGCGAAGTCGCCGCATTTTGCAAACAGAGTACGTCCAGCCCCTGGTATTGACGATCGATACAATAGTTGGCACCAACGCACTGGCGGATCTGATCAACCTGCCCCAACCGGATCTTGGCAATCAGGTGAGGATCGGCAATATGGGCTCGGGTCATGCCGACAAAATCAACATAGCCGCCTTCCAGCACGCGTTCGGCCTGAGTGGGATCCTTAATATTCTGAGCATGGATCACCGGCACATTAACTACCTGCTTGATACCGGCCGCCAGATGCAAAAACGGCTCGGGCGGATAGCTCATGTTAGGGATCACATTGGCAAGGGTATTGTGGGTATCGCACCCTGAGCCAACTACACCGAAGTAGTCCACCAGACCAGTCGCATCGTAATACGCCGCAATCTGCTTCATGTCGTCATGGGTCAAACCATCAGGGTGGAACTCGTCACCACAAATGCGCATACCGACGGCAAAATCGGGACCGACTTCAAGGCGAACTGCTTCCAGCACCCTGAGGCCAAAGCGCATCCTGTTTTCGAAGCTGCCCCCCCATTCATCCTCCCGCTTGTTGACTCTCGGGCTCCAGAACTGGTCGATCAGATGCTGGTGAACCGCCGACAACTCAACACCGTCCAACCCTCCCGCCTTTACCCGGCGAGCGGCGGCGGCATAATCATCAATGATCCGCTCAATCTCTTCTGGCTCGATGGTTTTGCAGGTTGCCCGGTGGACTGGTTCACGAATACCGCTTGGACTGAGAAGATGCGGCCAGTCCCCACCGTCCCAGCGTGACCGGCGCCCCAT
>NZ_JAKRFQ010000749.1 GCF_022347985.1 Photobacterium sp. OFAV2-7 | reverse complement strand
ATCTGGTTCAGTGAAGGATTATATGAGCAGGATGAATATGCAAACGCACGTTACAGGGCTAGAAAAGTGTCCTTTCTGCGGAAGTATACTGTTAAGCGTTGAACTGATTGTTCCTGTATGGGGAGAGTCCAATCCTGAACAAACGATAGTATGTGATGACTGTGCCGCATCAGCGCCGTATTTTGTATGGAATACAAGGTACACAGATACTTACGGATGAAAACGCTCTCGTGTTGGGGGGTATTAGTCAGGTTAGCCTGTGTATTTTTCTAGGCGTTAGTCTATACCTTTACTGAGCATTAATTCCTTATACGATACGCTGAAGGGGTTATAAGGCGATCCCTTGCAAGGAGATGACTATGAACCTAACCGTTACCAAGTACGAGCGAGTATGGATTGAAGGGCTCAATAGAGGAGATGTTTCGGTTGCAGATGAGGCTTTTGCGCCGGATTGCGTCATTCACATTGCCGGGGCACCGGAGCCTAACATCTCGGTTTCAGCATTTAAAGAGTTGGTAGCGGGTCTTTTGACCGCTTTTCCTGACTTACAGATTACAGTCGAAGATCAAATTATCGCGGGTGATAAGGTGGCGACAAGGTGGTCGGCTGAAGGGACGAATACGGGGCCTCTGGGTGACACTCCGCCAACAGGTAAACGGGCAAAGTTTGAAGGTTTGATCTTAGATCGAGTTGTAGGGGAGCAAGTTGTTGAACGTTGGGAGCAGTGGGACCAAATGGGTATGTTGCAACAAATTAGTGTTATCCAATAAGAATAATAATCTATAAATCACGTGAATACGCCTACCACTTGATAGTAGAGTGGTTGCGTATTGCTGTTAAGCTGTTAACTTATATTCTTCTTTATAAATCAGCCTCGAATAAGATACACAATTAGGGCGTGTTGACCTTTCGAACAGAATTTAACCACGAAAGGTTAACACGCCCTATTGTAATCCGCTCGCAGCTAGATATTTTCCACTGCACAGGAGGTAACAGTGCAAGAAGAATATATGGGGTACTATGCGAATTTTGACGAAGAGCAACGTCTCGTCTGTCAAAATATCACCCGGATCGAATTTGATACAACGATTAACCAGCTGGAAGTATTTACCCAGTCAGCAAAGAAGCTAACTGAGCTCGGAGCAGCAACTGGCCGTTATTCTATATATTACGCGCAGAAAGGGCTGGAGGTTACCGCTGTAGAGCTGGTTCCAGAGTTGGTTTCACAATTAGAAGACAACGCGGTTGAGCAAGGTGTCGAGCTGAAAATTCATGAGGCAAATGCGACGGATGTGAATTTTATTCCGGATAGCTCTCAGGATATCGTGCTTATTCTAGGTCCTCTGTACCACATTCAGAATGAAGGTGAGAGACAGGCTGTTATTAAAGAAGCTCATCGAATTCTCAAGCCGAATGGTATCGTGGCTGTTGCTTATATCAGTCGCTTCTTTGTTGCTGGATTGTTGGCAAAAATGTCGCATGTTCTGGTAACACCACAAGTTTTGGGTGAGTTACATGAAACAGGATTGGTGACGTCAAAAGATGTCGATCCGTTCTTTAGAACGGGATACTTTGCCACGCCCGATGAGGTTGAAAGTTTAGTTCAATCAGAAGGCCTCGACGTTGAAAAGCATGTGGCGACAGATGGCTTTGGGCGATACATTGGTGCGGAAATTAATGCGCTGTCTGAGCAAGAGTATCAAGCCTGGTTACAGTATCATCTGATGGTATGTTCCGAACCATCATTGCTTGGCTCGAGTAATCATGGGCTGGTTATTGCACGTAAACCAGAATAATAACTCAGATATGTTTTATATTTTTTCCAAATGGACGCAAGTGGAATGAATAACCTTTTTACTTATGTCGCAGCGATAAAAGGTGAAGCGGTAGGGCTGGAGTTAATCAGTCAGGAGTCAGTTGATAACTCTTATGAAGATCAGAATATTATCGTAGATTGCAAAGAGTCGTTATTTCACTTTTCAAATGGCGTAACAATTAAGTACTGCACTGAATCCGAGGAACTTGAGGCGAATGAGCTGATATGCCCGGAGTGTTGGATTTCATACGAAGTGATTTCAGAGTCATCAAGTATACAGGTGCACCCAAAGAGAAAGACCTTTACCAACCGGTGCCAAGAGAGCTTCTGGGTTAAGATTAACAAGCAACAGTCAGGTTCATTTAATCGGGAACTATAACGTGGTGGTACCGAAGTACCACCACATTCTTGCTAACTAAGCAGAAGCGCTACCACTTCATTTCTCCCATATGTACTTTGGCACCGATGCTTAATGCGATTGGTAGCTGGGCGTCGGGATAGCTGGCTGACATTTTGTTGATAAGCTCTGAGCTGTCTTTGCTCAATGCCTTTGCTTTCTGGAAGTCTTGTAAGTATTGCAGCGAGTAGCTAATATTTGCTGGTTTGAGTTCAGTACCGGACTTCATGTGGCCAGGAATGACTGTTTTAGGCTGAAGGGCTTGCATTTCTTTAAGCTGAGTTATCCATGCCTGTTGGGATTCGTCGGTTTGTGCATCAGCCATCCATAAGTGAAGATCACCGTAAATCGCGACATTACCCAAGATTGCTTTGTTTTCCGGGAGCCATAGATAAGGGCGATGAGCAATCACTCCTTCGGTACCACG
>NZ_JAKRFQ010000007.1 GCF_022347985.1 Photobacterium sp. OFAV2-7 | reverse complement strand
GCCCCGGGCTTTCACATCTTGCTTAACAGACCGCCTGCATGCGCTTTACGCCCAGTAATTCCGATTAACGCTCGCACCCTCCGTATTACCGCGGCTGCTGGCACGGAGTTAGCCGGTGCTTCTTCTGCAGCTAACGTCAAAGATTACCGCTATTAACGATAACCCCTTCCTCACTGCTGAAAGTGCTTTACAACCCGAAGGCCTTCTTCACACACGCGGCATGGCTGCATCAGGGTTTCCCCCATTGTGCAATATTCCCCACTGCTGCCTCCCGTAGGAGTCTGGACCGTGTCTCAGTTCCAGTGTGGCTGATCATCCTCTCAGACCAGCTAGGGATCGTCGCCTTGGTGAGCCGTTACCCCACCAACTAGCTAATCCCACCTGGGCTAATCCTGACGCGAGAGGCCCGAAGGTCCCCCTCTTTGCTCCGAAGAGATTATGCGGTATTAGCCATCGTTTCCAATGGTTATCCCCCACATCAGGGCATATTCCCAGGCATTACTCACCCGTCCGCCGCTCGCCGCCCATAATTTCCACCGAAGCTTCTATCATGTCGCTGCCGCTCGACTTGCATGTGTTAGGCCTGCCGCCAGCGTTCAATCTGAGCCATGATCAAACTCTTCAATTAAAGTTTTGTTGGTCTTGCGACCGGCTCAATGAATACTGTTAATTCACTACCGAAGTAATGAATGAATTGACTGTGGATACTAAAAGTATCATTGGTCACTCAGCTTCATTGATAAATCTTTTGACTAATCATTTCACGAGTGCCCACACAGATTGCATGGTCAAATTGTTAAAGAACAAATCCGATACGTTGCTGGCTTAAGTCGCCGTGCTCCGTGTCGGTGAGGCGGCATTATAGAGACTTCGATCGCTCTGACAAGTGTTTTTTGCAAAAAAATCACCGCCTGACGAATATTTCAACTAATGTGATGTAAAAGCCTCTAATTTCAACATTAGAGGATCGTCACATTCACTAACTAGCAATTCCAAGTCAATGAAAGTAATATCGATGTGACTCTGTTGTTAAAATAACCAATAACGCCTTCTCTTATAATATTTATGACGATGTAGCTTTGAATATGAAATTTTCCAAACAAACCATGATAGCAATAGGCGCTATCGCCATTATCGGGGCTTTAGTTTTTAGCTTTCTTCCTTTTTCTCCCGGTATCTCCTTTGCTTTAGGTGTCATTACGGCTGTTGTAGCCATTAATCATCTAGAAAACACTCAACCATCAATCAATAATTCAGATGCTTCTCAAAGCAGCAAAACCCTCTATGTCGGCAACCTGCCCTATCGTGCCAATGAGAATGAAGTGAAAAAACTATTTGCCGAACATGGTGAAGTATTTGCTGTACGCCTTATGAAAGATAAGCGTACAGGTAAACGTCGCGGGTTTGGTTTTGTTGTAATGAACAGTAATGATGCCGATACCGCCATTGAACAGCTCAACAACAAAGAGTATGGACAGCGCACTCTGAAAGTACGAGAAGCCAACGAACCTAAATCTTCGGATAGCACAGAGACTGAATAGCCTCCAACTGCATCTCTTGCAAACTACGATTCAGTGCCGCGACATGATTGTTCGCGGCACTGTTGTATGTAAGATTCAAAATTGAAGCAGAAGAGGCTGTCGCCTGTTCACCTAGCAATGCCTTCACTCGATTTGCAATCGCAAGGCCGGAATCAATGATATGCACTGGCGAACCAAAAGCGACTGCGATTTCTTGTTTGATTAGCGGAAAATGAGTGCAACCAAGCACGATGCTATCTACTTTATCCTGCCAAGGATGGAGGATCTCTGCCAATTCCGTGATTGATACAGCCTTACCACGCAGTTTCTCTTCAGCCATTTCGACAAGCCTGGTTGACCCAATACGAAAAACTTCACAATCACTGGCAAACTGTTCCACCAGCTTATTAGTATAGTCGCGCTTTACGGTAGCTGGTGTTGCCAGCAGACCAATTGCTTTTTGCTTACTGATGAGCGCTGCGGGTTTAATAGCAGGAACAACCCCGACAACCGGAATCGTTAAGTTCTTGCGCAGTGACGGCAGTACAACTGTACTTGCGGTATTGCAGGCAATGACGACTAGATCAATCGAATGACGCTCAACCAAAAGAGACACTATATGCTGAGTACGCTCGATTAATACATTCTCGAGTAGTTCACCATATGGAAATGCAGCATCATCGAAAGCATAAACATACTGAAAACCAGGTAGCTGGGCATAGATTTCCTGGTAAACCGATAGTCCACCAACACCAGAATCAAAAATAAGCACCCGTTTCACTATTTACTACTCACCGAAAATCGACATCAGGGCGCTCATCATACTTCGAACTGCTGCAGATAAAAAATACCCGTTGAAAGAGAATGATTAGTTCAAAAGAAAGTATCGTTGATAGTGGAATCTTTCCTGTCTTTCACAGTCCGTTTTGCTAATCGCTAACTCACCCGAAAAACAAGGGGCTCTCACGACTAACGTATGAAACTCTCCGTCTTCACCACAGGGGTCAATATTATCTGGCAAACTGGCAATAAACTCAGCCGTATACCAGTTACCACAATAGCTACCATCTAGTTGGGAGGTATCGACTGTTGTTATCAAGGTTTTGATACCACTTTCTAGTATTTCCTGAGCCAACTCTTTACTGTCACGGCCTAGTAATGGAAAGACACATTGCCAGCCTGCCGGTTCAATATAGCTTCTACGGTATTCGGCAATACCGTTGCAGAACATATCACCAAAAGCAACGGCCTCTATCTCTAGTCCACTTGTCCGTAGTCCCTCAACAACCAAAGATTGGTATATATCATTGGCGGGAAAGACTTCGGGCAACTCGATAGCGACTAACGGCAAACCAACAAGCTTCGCCTGCTGCCTGACAACTTCGATCGGTGTAGCCTGAAAGGGCACTTCATCTTCAAGGTAAGTGGTATATAAGCCGACAACCTCAAACTTGGGATCATTGAGTAGCTTAATAAGGGTGAGGGTTGAGTCCTTACCGGAGGACCAGCTAACAATAGTTTTTAGAGGTTTCATTAAATAGAGAGGCTGCATCTGGGCAACCTCTCTCCATATGATTAGAATTGATAAGTAGTCTGCAAATACCAGATACGATCCTGAGCCTTATAATCTTTACCTGTCGAATAATCTTTATCAAACAAGTTATCGATACGGCCTGAAACCTTCCATTGCTCTGTCACTGAGTAATTAGCAGCTAACTCCCAAACAACATAACCTGGTAAGTGCTCCAAATTACTAGGATCAGAATAACGCTCACCTTGATATCGCAAGCCTAATGTAGAGTCCCAATCATCACCAAAGTAACTGCCTTTCCAACTTGCCGTCTCTTTAGCCCGGCGAGCCAGTTGCAAGCCTTTCGAATCTTTAGGATCTGCATAGCCGAGGCTCAATTCGTGGGAAATGATACCTGTTTCAAACTGAGCATCAAATTCCACACCCTTAATATCAGCATCTACATTCTCAGGAATCCATGTCGGTGGATAATAAATAATCATGTTATCCACTTCAGAGTCATAGAAACTCACTCGCCAAGATACTAGTTCATGATTCCCCTGAACTCCAACCTCACTTGATTGGGATTCTTGAGGCTTCAAGTTAGGGTTACCGCTACCTGGGTAGTACAGGTCATTAAATGTTGGTGCCTTAAACGCGGTACCATGACTACCAAAAATGCGCATATCGTCTGTAAACTGCCACCCTAACGCAAGTGACCAAGTATTATTATTGCCATAGCTTTCGTTATCATCGTGACGAACACTTGCATCAAGAATAAAAGCTTTCACTTGTGCTGTAGTTGTGACAAAAGCGGCCTTATTTATTCTTGAATCATCCGTATAGTTCGTTGTGCCATCAACAGATTCATTTTCATAGTCAAGGCCCGCACTTAAAACCCATCCAGAAACAGGTTCAAACGTATTCAACCAGTTAAAGCTTTCTCGTTTGGTTACAAACTGACTTATCGATGCTGGCGATGATTCAGGAAAACTCGTGGCATCATTCTTATATTTGCTAAAGCGCAAGCTACTATGCAAAAGCTCTGAAGAATAAACACCTTCAGCAGTCAGTTGATATACATCTTGTTCTGTACGATTTAAAGACCCAAAAGAGTCATACTGAGAATAACCGTCATTATAAAGCGCACTAAAGTTAGCACCCAACACATCACTAAACTGATGGCTCAACCTAGCAACCAAATCCTTCGTTTTATAACCATACTCATCTCCGCTATCAACTGAGCTGCCTTCTTTGATGTTATAACCATCTGTATACTCAGTATTTATGGTTACTTGACCAACAGTTTTATCGTTGATTTCCCCAACAGAGCGCCATGCTCCCTGATAATAACCATCTCCACCTACACCAGCTAGTAGCTCATGTTGGGTATCATAATGATCTGGCACAGTTATGATATTGATTACACCACCAATTGCATCGGCACCATAAATTGCCGCTCGAGGGCCGCGAATCAACTCAACTCGTTCAATCACTGCAGCCGGAATACCCGAAAAATCATAACCGCCAGCTGTTGCAGAATTAATACGTACTCCGTCCAAAAGCACTAGCGTGTGTGAACTTTCCGTACCACGGATAAATACCGAGGTCTTCTGTCCACGACCACCACTCATGTCAACTTGCACCCCAGGCAAATAACGAATGACCTCAACAAGGGACTTGGCTTGGACTTGCTGGATCTGTTCTCTGGTAACAACATCAAGTGAAGCCAACACATTTCCTGCTGGCTGTTCAAAACGGTTGGCCGTCACAACCATGACTTCATCTGATGTACTTTCTTCTGCAAAAGCCTGACTTTGAAGACACAGCGGGGCCAACGCCACTGCTAAAAGCGTTTTTTTCATTTTTATGGATACCTTAAGTCGCGTTTATTACGAAGCAGATAATCTGCTTGGTACACTGGTTGGTCTTCGGACTTAAGAGCTTGGTTGGACAACCACCTAAGGCAACAACTTCCCACTTCAATAACTGTATTGCACAGCATGCAGAAGCAGTGTTCGGAACTTTTACGTCCATGTGCTTTCGTTCTCTATCACCGCTGCGCGTCAGTCACGGATTCCCACCGTGTTCCCGGCCTGTGTTCAGGCTAACCAGCGCAAAGCGAATGCTAGTTATCATTTTGAAGAATGTCTAGTTTTGTTTGTTATGGCATATGACGAATCGTTTCCCACTACACTTTTATCAGCAACAACACTGGACATCGGTCAGTAATGCAATAAAATCTGCGCTCTTAATTTGAGCAGTTTGAGGCACACACGATGGCATCCACCGCAATCAATCCAGCTGAGTATCAACCCCAGCTAGATGAAAAAGCAGAGCGTATTCAAAATATCTTTGCAGATTTTGAAACCCCTGAGCTTGAGGTGTTCGCCTCTCCTGCAGAACATTACCGCATGCGTGCCGAGTTCCGTGTTTGGCACGAAGGCGAAGACCTGTTCTACATCATGTTCAACCAGGAAACTCGTGAAAAATACCGCGTCGATCAATTTCCTGCTGCCAGCCGCCTGATCAATGATTTAATGCCATTGCTGGTTGATGCCCTTAAGCCTGTCAAGGCGCTGCGCCATAAACTATTCCAGGTTGATTTCCTCTCTACCCTTAGCGGCGAAATTCTGGTTTCTATGCTGTATCACCGTCAGCTTGACGATCAATGGGTAGCCGAAGCCAAAGCATTGAAACAAAGCCTGAATGACGAAGGCTTCAACCTCAACTTCATTGGCCGGGCCCGCAAGCAAAAAATCGTATTGGATCAGGACTTCGTGATTGAAAAGCTGAAGGTTAACGAGCGCACCCTGACCTACAAGCAAGTCGAAAACAGCTTTACCCAGCCTAACGGTGAAGTGGCGCAAAAGATGCTGGAATGGGCCGTTGACTGTACCCAGGACAGTGAGGGTGATCTGCTGGAGCTCTATTGCGGCAACGGTAACTTTTCGCTGGCACTGGCACAGAACTTCGAGCGCGTGTTGGCCACGGAGCTCGCCAAGCCATCGGTCGACTCTGCCCAATACAATATTGCGGTTAACAACATCGATAACGTACAGATCATCCGTATGTCTGCCGAAGACTTTACCGATGCAATGGAAGGCAAGCGAGAGTTTCGCCGCCTGAAAGATCAGGACATCGATTTGCAGAGCTATAACTGCAACACAATCTTTGTTGATCCACCGCGCTCGGGAATGGATGAAGGTACCTGCCGTATGGTGCAGGGCTATGACCGTATCATGTATATCTCGTGCAACCCGGATACGCTGAAAGATAACCTGGACATCTTGGCTGAAACACACCGAATTACCCGGTTTGCCCTGTTCGACCAATTCCCATATACCCATCATATGGAAGCTGGTGTTTTGCTTGAGCGCAAATAACAACTTACTCTTCTCGCTCTATTGAGCCGGGAAGCAGGCATTAAAAAAGGCGCCGAGGCGCCTTTTTTCGTAAACAAAAACCTTAGGCTTATGCCTCTTTCGGTCTTGGTGACATCACACCCAGCTTGTAAACCACCCAGAACAACAGGCCCAGAGTGATAATCAGCGGTA
Source organism: Photobacterium sp. OFAV2-7 (assembly GCF_022347985.1). Classification (GTDB taxonomy): domain Bacteria; phylum Pseudomonadota; class Gammaproteobacteria; order Enterobacterales; family Vibrionaceae; genus Photobacterium. The sequence continues at coordinate 41,599 of NZ_JAKRFQ010000007.1, read as the reverse complement.
GGTAGCTAGAACCCATATCTGGTACGAATGAACGTAGGAAACCAGAATAACCAAAAGCACCCGCCAGGAAGCAGGCAAAGGCAACCGACGGTGTACCTTCAGACATCGGCTTGCTCAGGTATTCCTGATACAGGCAGTACACTGCCAGACCGAATGCAATAACAGGGAAAACTGAAAACGACACCGCGCTTGATGTGAGTACTGCTAACGTAGCATTGCCACACAGGCCTGCTAACAAAGATAGAAGCAATGTTTTACGTTCAGCTTTTACTTGTTCCTTGTTCATATACTTTCACCAACAAAATAAAGTTAGAGTTTCTGCCTGAGCTCACGACGCTCACGCTCTTTACGATACCAATAGGCACCCTTTGCAATCATTCGTAACTGCATGATCAGTCTTTCAGCATGCTCGGCACGAGCATGGCTATCCAAATCCAGCGCTTCCGCACCGGAGCTGAATACCAACGTTACAGATGCCTCAGCCTGAGTGAAGGCCTCGTCATGAGTAACGCCGGTTTTGGCCTCAAGATACTCGGTCAACTCAGCCACAAAGTGCTGTATTTCCCGAGCAACAGCCGCACGAAACGCGGGGGAAGTTCCTGAACGCTCGCGTAAAAGTAACCTGAATACGTTCGGGCTACTTTCAATAAATTCCATAAAAGTTTCGACAGAGGTCCGGATCACACTGCCTTCTTCGGCAATGCGTTGACGAGCCTGACGCATCAACTGACGAAGGATCAAACCACCCTCGTCAACCATAGTCAAACCAAGCTCATCCATATCCTTAAAATGACGATAGAAGGAAGTGGGTGCAATACCTGCCTCACGCGCCACTTCACGCAAACTAAGATTCGAAAAGCTTCGTTCTGCACTTAGCTGATTAAATGCAGCATCAATAAGTGAACGCCGGGTTTTTTCTTTTTGCTGAGCTCTGATACCCATGAACCTGTTGTTTCTCTTTAAGCTTTTTGTGCAACTATACGCTTTTTTGATAGCTACTTCAGCGAGAATCGCTATTTCGCAGCAATCAGAACATAGTAATTCCTGATAAGAGCTGAATCAAAGCAGTAATTGTTACTTTTCACTACTGGCTCACAAAGTCGCAGGCTTACTTCACGGGCAGGCTACGTCTCGTTTTCACCGCGTTTATGCTCCGACAACGTGATCATTACCTATCTATCATCACCCGTTTATTCTACCTACTTCCGGAAAAAGTTAAACTATAGCGACAGCAATGTTGCACGGATGATAAGAAAGGCCTGAACAATGACCCAATCAAAAAAAAAGAATGCCCAGCACTTTGACGCCATTATCATTGGCAGTGGTCCCGGCGGTGAAGGGGCTGCCATGGGGCTCACCAAGGCAGGCTTCAATGTGGCTATCATTGAACGGGAAGAAAGCGTTGGCGGCGGCTGTACGCACTGGGGAACCATTCCTTCAAAAGCCTTACGCCATGCCGTCAGCCGGATCATTGAATATAATCAGAACCCGCTATACTGCAAAAACAACTCTACCCTGCACAGTACCTTCAGCCAGATCCTCGGCCATGCCCAAGATGTCGTCAACAAACAGACCCGAATGCGCCAGGGGTTTTATGACCGTAACCAATGCTCCATTATCTTTGGCGAGGCGAGCTTTACAGACACCCACACTGTAAAAGTCAAAACGGCAGACGGCAGCCATGATTATTACAGTGCCGATAAATTCGTAATTGCAACAGGCTCGCGCCCCTATCAACCTGCAGATGTCGACTTCAGCCATTCCCGGGTCTACGATAGCGACTCCATTTTGCAGCTCAAGCACGACCCACGCCATATCATCATTTATGGTGCCGGTGTTATCGGCAGTGAGTATGCCTCAATTTTCAGAGGGCTCGGCGTCAAGGTCGATTTGATCAATACCCGTGACCGACTACTGGAGTTTCTCGACAATGAAATCTCCGACTCGCTGTCCTATCACTTATGGAACAGTGGGGCAATGATCCGCAACGGTGAAACCTACGAGCGCATCGAAGGAACCGAAGACGGGGTGGTCCTTCATCTGCAGTCCGGCAAGAAAATGCGGGCCGACTGCCTATTGTATGCCAATGGCCGAACCGGCAATACCGACCGCCTCGCCTTGGGCAAAGTAGGCCTGACACCGGACTCTCGCGGACAGCTGAAAGTCAACCAGAACTACCGTACCGATGTTGAACACGTCTATGCCGTCGGCGATGTGATTGGTTACCCGAGCCTGGCCAGTGCCGCCTATGATCAGGGACGCTTCGTCGCACAGGCAATTTCCAACGGAGAAGCGCAAGGTCAGCTGATCGACCATATTCCTACGGGAATTTATACCATTCCGGAGATCAGCTCTGTCGGGAAAACCGAACAAGAGCTGACGGCAGAAAAAGTACCTTACGAAGTCGGACGCTCGCAGTTCAAGCATCTGGCCCGAGCACAAATTGCCGGTACCGAAGTCGGCAGCCTGAAAATTCTGTTTCACCGCGAAACCAAAGAGATCCTGGGGATCCACTGCTTCGGTGAACGTGCGGCCGAGATCATTCATATCGGACAAGCAATAATGGAGCAAAAAGGCGAAGGCAACACCATCGACTATTTCGTCAACACGACATTCAACTATCCGACCATGGCCGAAGCCTACCGTGTTGCAGCTCTCAACGGACTAAATCGGTTATTTTAATCCCTAAGCACAAAAACGGAGCCGAGGCTCCGTTTATTTCATCTCAACAAAACGTTACTGACTGTCCATCAGCCGATTGTCTGGCGTCAGGATAGTCGACCACGGCAATGTTTCATCACCCAAAGTAATAAAGTTCGGGTTCTCCAGCGTATCTCGCTCGTTGTAGGACAGCGCCGTCAAATGAGTATTCAAAATACGCCCACCCGCTTCTTCGACAATACATTGCGTCGCGGCGGTATCCCACTCCCCGGTTGGCCCCAGGCGTAAGTAACAATCGACCGTGCCTTCAGCCACCAGGCATGACTTAAGCGCCGCTGAGCCTAATGGGACCAAGTCATAGTTCAGGGAGGGATCGAGACGGTTGGTGATGGCACTGATATCCTGGCGACGGCTGATTGCCACAGCGATAGACTGAGCAGGCAGCTCATGTTTATGGGTAGAGATACGGACAGTTTCACCTTCAGCCGTCACCTTCCATGCTCCCTTGCCATGATAGGCATAATAGGCCACACCAGATACCGGCGCATAGACAACCCCCATCACCGGGGTGTTATTTTCGACCAGGGCAATGATTGTCGCAAAATCGCCACTGCCCGCAATGAACTCCTGGGTACCGTCCAGCGGATCCACCAGCCAATAACGCTGCCATTGGCTTCGCTCAACCAGCGGGATTTCCGCATCTTCCTCAGAAAGGACAGGAATATCCGGCGTCAGCTCCGCCAGCTTTGCAACCACCAGCTTATGCGCCGCCAAATCCGCACTGGTTACCGGGGTATTGTCCGTTTTAATCTGTTTTTCAAACTGGCCACGCTGATAAATATCGAGGATCACCTGCCCGGAAGCTCGGGCAATCTCGATCACTGAAGGTAATAGGTTCGATAAATCCATAACTCGTTCCTACTGGGATAAATGGTTTAATGCGAGAAAAAGCGCAGTAATACTGCGGGCTTCAGCAAAATCGAGATGATGCAGCAGCTCTTCAGCCTGACTCACAGGCCAGCGAACAATTTCCAGCGGCTCCGGCTCGTCACCTTCTAACTGCTCAGGGTAAAGGTCCTGAGCCAGAAACAGCGTCATCCGGCTGGAAAAATAGGACGGAGCCAGTACCACCTCTTTCAGCGGAACCAACTGGCGGGCCCCGAAGCCGATTTCTTCTTTCAGCTCGCGGTTCGCTGCCTCTGCCGCCTCTTCACCCGGGTCAATAAGTCCCTTTGGGAAGCCTAGCTCATATTGCTCTGTCCCTGCTGAATACTCCCTGATCAACAGTAAATCACCTTCGGCGGTCACAGGAACGACCAAGACTGCATGTCGCCCGCTGGGCTTCATTCGCTCATAGGTACGCTCGACACCATTAGAAAAACGCAAATCAAGCGATTCAACTTTGAAGAGTCGGGATTGGGCAACCACTTTCGTTGCCAGTATTTCAGGTTTATTCTTGTCCGCAGCCATGCCAGTGTCCTGTATCATCATCTTAGCCCTACTGGCTGATAGCAAGCTTGTGCAAGCGGATCATCTGCCACAGGGTATTAGCTATTTAAGGGCAATAGCCAGGCGAAATAAAGTAAATTTTAGGGAAAGCGTTAAGTTGAGTGAATTACTCAACTATTAAAGGCGTCCATTATAGCTAATTTTGTAGCGGCCCTTAGGATCCGGGTTACCCAACCATTTAAGCTGCTGGCTAAGCTGAGCGGGAAATTCGGCTCCAGGTTTAAACCAACCGCTCAAGGTATAACGGTGATCGGTTGCCAACACAGCCTGCCATTCACTCGATACATCGGCCGATGACTGAGCTAAATCAGCTGCAACCTTGCCTTGCTCACAGTTGAGATCAGCTATCACCGGACCAGGATTGAGGCCTCCCATCGGTGAACTGACATTACCAGCCGTCCAAGCCAGTGAGCCTTTCAAAACAGAACAGTAAGGTGCCTGATACTGATAATCCCGCAATGTCAGCTCCAGATTACCTGCAACGGTAACAGGAAGCGGTACCCGGGCAAACTTCATGACCTGCTGGGCAGGCATGGATACCAACAAATTTTCTGCAAATGGTCCGCTGGTACTATAGCCGACAATACCACGGCCATTAATGTTCATGTCACTTCCCTGACCAAAGCGGACATTGAAAACAGCTTTTCCTGACAGCAGCGACAGCGAAGCCATATCCCACTGCAAGCGGCCATAATTTTTTCCCTGCCACTGAACCTGTGATGCCATTCCCTGCCATGGTGTTCCGCTAAGACCTGATATATTCAGGCCTCTGACTGGCGGAACCTGCTGCCAGACCCAACTGGCAGGCACATGAGCAACCAGGCTCGTCATTAACACGGCGCCAAAGGTGACACCTAACCCTAACTTATACTTCACTACTATCCTCGGCCCAGCTGTAAACGACCCACTTCTACCATACCGGCGCTATCTGCTTTTGATACGTCCAGGAACTGGGCATCAATCCCATGTTCTTCCTTGAGAAAAGCCAGCCAGTTAACCAATGTATTAAACGGCAACGGCTTAACCCACACCTGAACGGCTTCGCTTCGGGGCTGCATTCGAATAAGTTCGATTCGAAATCGACGTGTAGTTTCATTAACCACCTGGTTAAGCCCTTTATTGCTGATCGCCCCCGTAGAGCCCGACTGGCCACGAAGCGTTGTGATCTCATCAGCTTTCGTCGACACCCAGCTCAGCAGCTGACGTTCGGTCTGCAACCGTCGCTCGGCCATCTCGGCACGGTTGGCCAATGGCTGCCACAGGCCCCAGTAGAGCACTGCAATAATCAAGGCCCCGCCACCACCGAGCACCAAACGCTGTTCTCGGGCACTTAAGGCCTTCCACCATGCATTCATGATTTTCTCCTTAGTACCACCGAACCGGTCACCTGATTGCCTTCCTTGTTAAGCTGGCCTTGTTGCACCTCGAACTGTTCAGCCAGTAGCGTACGCAACTGCTCAAAATGCTGGAACTCTGCTGAACTTGCCTGAAAGCGCAATTCGGCACGGTTCTGATCATATTTCAAATTTTGAACACTCAACTGAGGAATTTTACTTAGTGCCGGCTTGAGCTGAGCCAACCAACGCAGCAGTCCGTCTTCGCTGCCAGCTCCTCCCAGACGAGCCAGTTCACTGTTCATCTGCCGCTTGAGGTAACTCTGAGACGGTATGCGTTTATACTGAGGCAATACCTGGCGGAAAATACGCTCACTTTCTGCCTTATAGACAGCAGCCTGGGCTTCCATCCGCTGGACCGAAACGATATGTTCACCAACAAGGGCCACTAAGACCAAGCCTGCAGCAATCGCGACTTTACGCCATGGCTTGAGATACTTTCGCCATGCCGGTTGCTGTTTGTATGCACCAGAGAGCAAATTAACCTTGCTCGCTTCTGCGCCCAATGCCAACAACTGCATCACCAGCTCTGGCGTTTCCGCCTGCCATTTGCCCGACACCTTTGCCGGTGCCGGTGTATAGTGACGAATAAGCAATGGCTGCACTGTGTCTGCATCCTGCCCGGCAACAGCACCTTCAGCGGTTGGGGACTCACTATCATCACCAATCGAGTCAGTCGCTGTAATCGGCATTTTCTGAGCAAGCAGCCAAGCATCGAGCCACGAAGCCTCGGCACATACTCCCAAGGTTTCCGCCTGGCGGATCAACCACTGGCCTTCCAGCTCGGCAGCACTGTAGCTGTCACTAAACAGCGGCAGGCACAGGCAATCAGGCAGCAGCTTTTTCACTTCTATGCCAGCGTCATCCAAGGCGCTTAGCCACGCCTGAACCTTACGGTGCTCAACCACCGCAACATGGGCAGTATCACCTTCGCGTTTAAGCAGGTGAACATGCAATGCGTCGACATCCTGGGCCAACTCTTCTTCCAGCAGGTATGGCAGTACAGAGGCTAGCTGCCGCCCACTTCCGGTAGGGATTGCCACTTCGGTCAACAGCACATCTCCAGCCGGGATCAGTGCAAAGACCTGGCGCTGGGCAGCATATTCAGTCAGTTCGTTTAACTGCCCGAGATCAGCCAGCTGACCGGATGCAATCACTTCTTTCTGCTGTGGCGACCAGACCAGCCATTGCACCGGCTGTTCAGGCCGGCTACTTAGCCTTATCGTCAGAAATTCGCTCACTGATTCCTCCATAACGGCGACGTATTACAGTCACCTTTTCTTGACCGTCACGTTTAAGCAAGGCCACTAATCTAACCCTGGATCTATCGACCAGAATTTCTGTATCCAATTGAAAATAATCGCTGCTCACGGCCAAATATTCTTTGGCTTGTTTTTTCACCTCGTCTCCCAGGCGGGCAATCGTGGCCTCGGCCATAAAATCATCGGGCTTCTGCCAGCCATCATAAGGGCGATCGGCGATCAGTTTCTGGGCATCCGATAAAGACAGCTCCGGTGCAAACAAACCTACCAGCAAGGCAGCCTGGTGCTCATAAAGAGTATTGACATTAAGCTTCATGTCGGTTGTTGGAATGGCACACAACAGCGGTTTCACTTTGCGATATATCTGAGCACTCACGCCGTTAACGGCCCGAAACTCGCTAACGTCGGCCATAAAATCGCTAGGCGGCAAATACGGTGGCTGAAAGCCTTCATAGGTACTGTCACCAGCCCCAAAGGCTGAATTAATCGCCTCGGCCGGATCGACAAATTCCCAACTCGAATCTGCAATCACTTCGGCGTCATAGTTTTCGACACCCGCCTCTTCCAAGACAGACTGCAGGACTCGAACCAAAAATGGCTTCTTGGTGCGATCCGCCTCCAGCGGCAGCCCGGACAAGGCATTGAGATTAAAACAAGCCTGCCTGTCGACGATATCACCGATCGCCTCACCACCATCAAGCGGGTAGCGCTGGCCCTGCGTGGCCCAGGCCTGACTGAGGTTCACCGTATCGCTATCATCAATCCCCTGCTGAATGGCGACCTTGCCAAGCTCTTCCATACCCAGCGCATACCAATAGGCCTGCTGGTTCTGCACCTGGTTTTCTACCCGGTAGAAATTAAGCTGCAACCGCTCGCTCATCTGGGCTGCCAGCAAGGTCATCAGGGCCAGCAGCATCAGCACAACAATCAGAGCAACCCCTTTTTGCTGTCTCATCAACTGCTCTCCTTATCGTCAGCACTCAGTGCAGAGATCGGTAGCATATAGACCCGTTCAATCTCGCCAAAGTCTTCCAGTGTCATCTGCACCATAATGCCTTCAGGCAGGGCTCCGCCCTCGCTCCATGCCTCCTGCCACTTTTTATTACTGTAGAAGCGAAAAGACAGCTTGGTCACGCCCGCCAGTACCTGACGAGTCAGCGGCTCGCTACCGACCACGGTATCCGGGTAGCGAAACCATACCCGCTCAAGGGTATCTTCGATAATGCGGTACCCAACCCGGACATTCTCTCCCCGGGGAAACATCTGCTGAGGGTTTTGCCAACCAGTGCGGGTGAACATGATGCCGTGACTCGACGAGTCAAGCAGGTACTCGCCAGTAAGCAGCAGCTTGTCGCTGGCCTTCTCCCCCTGGTTTCGCGTTTTTCTGGCAACAACCTGACGAAAGTCATTATCCATCATGACCATGGCACGCTGAATTTCCTGCAATCGGGCATTGTGCTCCCGGGACTGTTGGTCACTGGTCTGAACCCCGCTCATGACCTGATAGGCCGAAAGGCTCAACATCGCAAAGACGGCAATAGCAACTAGTACCTCCAGCAACGTAAAACCTTGCTGTCGCATCATTTTCGTCTTCGTCGATAGATTGTGTCGGTTAATTTTCAACATAAGTTCTCAGCGTCACAACCGACTGTTTTCTTGCCTGATCGGTGGCAACTGTTACATCCAATGCCCGCAGAAAGCCATCGGCCGTCTTGGTGCTTTTGATTGACCAGTACCACTCGCGCCCGGCCAGCTCTGATTTGCCCTTTTTTTCTGTTGTCGGGATCTGGCCGGACAGACGCATTTTCGTCAGCTCGTTATCTGCCACCATGGCAGCAAAGGTTTTCTCTTCCAAATAACCCAATGTATTGAGATGCTGGCTGACAGCCTTCATCACACTGAGTGCCGCTGTAGCAAATACGGCCAGTGCGACCAGGACTTCAAGCAAGGTCATGCCGCGATTTCCCTTTTTCATCGCGTCGTCCTTTCTGTCTGGCTTTCGACTGTTTCCCCTGGAGCCAGCAAAAACAGCTGCCCCAGCTCGTCAGCCTGAACCCGCCAGAACTGATTTTCCCCGTCGACCTCGAACTCAAGGCTAAAAGGGGTGTATTCACCGCTGGCCATCACAACCACTTGCGGCGGCTTAATTTTCTTCTTGTCAGTTTGCTCAGCAAACAAGTCTTCGTCGAACAGCGAACCCGGTTTGAACAAGCGATCCTTGTCCTGCCAAGAATAGCCGCCGATTTCGACTATCAGCTTAATGTCCTCGTCCATTTCAACCTCAGTGAAAAAGCGAGACTCCTGTATAGGTTGCCAGTCTTGACTGGTTAGCTGAAGAAACTGATAACGATTTCGCTCGATCCGGACGCCATAGTCGATGCCGTTAAGCAGGGCATCCTCGCCCAATAGCTGAATCAAATGATGAAAACGTGCAGCCTCTTCTTTTACCTTGTCTTCCTGACTCTCCGGCAATGTAACGATCACCGCCACCGCACTGGTTGCAAGCAATACCAGCACCAGTAGAATTTCAATTAAGGTAAAACCTGCTGCACGTTTCTTCATTCAATTCGTCTCTGAGTCGATCAGCGCTTAGAAGTCCAGCATGTTCCAGTTACCGATATCGGTATTCACGCCTTCGCCACCGTCCTGACCGTCAGCACCCAGGCTGAAGATATCCACAGCACCATTTTCCCCCGGCATCACGTAGTTATAGTCATTGCCCCATGGGTCTTTTGGCAGACGTTTGATATAACCACCGTCACGATAGTTACGAGGTTCCGGGCTTGATGACGGCTTGGTCACCAAAGCATCCAACCCCTGATCGGTATTCGGGTAGACACTGTTGTCCAGCTTGTACATATCCAGCGCCTGCTCCAGTGCACTAATGTCAGTAACCACTTTCTGCTGATCGGCTTTCTCTTTGTTACCTAACAGATTCGGAACAACCAAACTGGCTAGCACACCCAAGATAACAATAACTACCATCACTTCCAGCAGCGTAAAGCCGCGTTGTTTGCGTTGCATTGAAAAGACCTCCAAAGAAAAAAACTACATGCCAACCATGTTGTTCAAAGCAATAATCGGCATCAGGGTGGCAATCACGATAAACATCACGATGCCGGCCATGGCGACGATTAGTAAGGGTTCAAAAATACCCAGAGCCATATTCACCAGAGACTCAAAGTCACGATCCTGGTTGTCGGCAGCCCGGGTTAGCATTTGCTCTAGCTCACCACTGCGCTCGCCACTGGCGATCATATGCAGCATCATTGGCGGAAAGAGCTTGGTTTGTTCGAGGGAAACACGTAGGCTTGCACCTTCGCGAACCTTATCGGCCGCTTCAAGCACCTGCTTATTGACCCAGGTATTGGTCATCACATCCGAGGCGACCTTCATGCCGTCAAGCAGCGGAATCGCACTGGATGTACAAATTGACAGGGTACGGGCAAAACGCGAGGTATTCAGGCCGCGGGCAACCTTGCCGATCACAGGCAGTCCCATGACCCAGCGGTCCCATCGCAAGCGAAAGTCCGGTTTCCTCAGTGCCGCCTTGAGCAGCATAACCATGCTGACAATCGCGATTAGGACAACCACTCCCCAGTTCTGAACGAAATTACTGGCCGCCAGCAGCACCTCGGTAATGGTCGGTAGCTGCTGACCCATCTGGACAAACTGATCGACAATCTTGGGTACCACGGTTGCCAGCAAGAAGGCCACAACACTTACCGCGACCAAGGTAAGCATGGTCGGGTAAATCATTGCCTGCTGCAGCTTGCTCCGCATCTGCTGGCGGTTTTCGGTATAGTCCGCCAGGCGGTTCAATACCGTATCAAGATGGCCGGATTTCTCACCGGCAGCCACCATAGCGCGAAACAGCTGATCAAAGATATGGGGATACTCAGCCATGCTATCTGACAGGGTATAACCCTCTACAACCCGTGAGCGAACCGCCAGCAGCATATTCTTCAGCCGTGGCTTTTCACTCTGTTCGGCAACCGCCTTGAGGCATTCTTCCAGCGGCATCGAGGCCTGCACCAAGGTTGCCAGTTGGCGGGTGATCAGCGACAACTCGGTAGTACTGATCCCACGGCGTAACTGGAAGCCACCACTGGCTTTCTTCTTCTCCCGCTCATGGGCCTGGACGACATCAATCGGGATCAGCCCCTGCTCCCGCAGTTGCTGGCGTATCTGCCGGGCTGTATCACCCTCCAGTACGCCTTTTTTCTGCCGTCCCTTACTATCAAGCGCCTTGTATTCAAACGCAGCCATCTGTTACCCCTCCCTGGTGACTCGCATCACTTCTTCAAGGGTGGTGACACCTGCCTTCACTTTTGCCAGACCGTCATCACGAATACTAGGCGTATGTGCCCGAATGGCTTTTTCAATCGCCAGCTCACCGACTTCGGCATGGATCAGCTCCTGCACGTTGTCATCAATCAACAACAGCTCATGAATACCGGTTCGTCCCCGGTACCCCTTGTTATTACAGGTTTCACAGCCCACGGCACGGTATAGTGTCAGTGGTTCAAACTCGGACAGACCAAACAGCTTCTTCTGCTCGGCATCCGCTTCATAAGGCTCACGGCAGCTTTTACACAGTGTCCGCACCAGACGCTGGGCCAGTACACCCAACAGGGAAGACGACACCAAAAACGGCTCAATCCCCATGTCCCGCAAACGGGTGATGGCACCAACAGCGGTATTGGTGTGCAGGGTAGATAGCACCATGTGACCGGTCAGCGAGGCCTGCACGGCAATCGAGGCCGTTTCCAGGTCTCGGATTTCCCCGACCATGACGACATCCGGGTCCTGACGCAAAATCGCTCTCAGGCCACGGGCAAAGGTCATATCCACCTTGGCGTTAACCTGGGTCTGGCCGATACCGTCAATATCAAATTCAATCGGATCTTCGACAGTCAGGATATTACGCTCCTGGCCGTTCAGCTCCTGCAGACCCGCATACAGGGTGGTCGACTTACCCGAACCTGTCGGCCCGGTAACCAAAATGATCCCGTGCGGACGCTGAATAATATGCTGGAAATTTTTATGGTTGCCAGGTGTCATTCCCAAGCTATGCAGATCTAGTCGGGTTGCATTCTTGTCAAGCAGACGCAACACCACCCGCTCACCGTGTGACGACGGCATTGTCGAAACACGTACATCGACGGCCCGGCCACCGATACGCAACGAGATACGGCCATCCTGCGGGACCCGTTTCTCGGCAATATCGAGCCTAGCCATGACCTTGATCCGCGAGACCAACAACGGGGCCAACTTACGGCTCGGCTGCAGTACTTCGCGTAACACGCCGTCAACCCGAAAGCGAATAGACAGCACTTTCTCAAAGGTCTCGATATGAATATCCGACGCCGCTTCTTTGATAGCCTCTGCCAGCATCGCATTGATCAACTTGATGATCGGGGCATCATCTTCGGACTCCAGCAAGTCTTCGGTCTCCGGCAGCTCTTCAGCCAGCGAGAAGAAGTCATCACTGTCAGAGCCCAGATCCTCCATCAGCTGACGGGCTTCCGACGAGTCGCGCTGATAGGCATCCGTCAGCTTAAGCTCGAACTCTTTGTCGCTGAGCGCTTGCGGAATGAACGCCCCACCGGCAACCCGGCGAACTTCCGCCAGCACAGGTGCTGTCAGTTGGCCACTATAGAACAGAACCCAACCCTGCTCGTCTGACTCCAGCACCACCCGGTGGCGCTTGGCAAAGGAAAATGGCAACCGGAATAAAGGCTGAAGTGCCGTCACCGGATTATCGGCATCCATTACTTCGTCTCCAACTGGGCAACGAAGGCACGCACTTCCGGCGGCAGCGAAATATCTTCACCGTACTTCGGCAATACCGGCGTCTGGGTATCAGGCATCAGGCGCAGACCTTTATCAGCACGGTAGAGCTGCTCGGCACGGATGTAATTGTATTTGCGCTGGGTAATACCGTCTGCGGTAACACCATCGCGAATAATAGTCGGCTTGATAAATACCATCAGGTTGGTTTTGGCCTTGGTGGTATTGGTCGACTTAAACAGGTGACCGAGAATAGGGATGTCGCCCAAGATTGGAATTTTCTGTTCGCTTTCGTCCACCTGCTCCTGGATCAGGCCGCCCAACGCAATCATCTGACCATCCTGTACCAATACAGAAGTGGTTAGCTGGCGCTTGGAGAAACGCACGTCGACCGCCCCTTCAGCACCAAGGACATTGGATACTTCCTGCTCGATTTTCAGCTGGACAGAGTCACCTTCGTTGATCTGCGGCACCACATTCAGTTTGATCCCGACTTCCTTACGCTCGACGGTCTGGAACGGGTTGTCGTTATTCGAACTGGAGGTCGAGCCGGTCACGACCGGTACCTCCTCACCGACGATAAATGATGCCTCGCCGTTATCCATTACCGTTATACTCGGCGAAGACAAGATGTTTGAGTTGCGATCCGAGGCAACGGCATTCACCAGCGCAGTCCAGTCACCCATCACGATACCCAGGGCAGCACCATTTACGCCACCCAGCACACTGCCCAAGGTACTATAATCACCCTGAGTTGCTTCATTAACTGTAGTTGTACCGTCAGAGTTAATTACAGTGGAGCCTGGTACATCCTCAGCTTCTTTCAAGCCAATCGCATATTGGGAAATTGGAATACCGGAGTTACCAAACTGGATAACACCGCCATCCAATGATCCCCACTGAACACCGAAGTTAACTCCGTCACCTTCGGCCAACTCAACGATCATCGCCTCAATCAGTACCTGGGCTCGACGAATATCCAGCTGCGCGATGATGTTTTCCAGTGCGCGCATGATATCTGGCGGCGCTGTCAGGATCAGGGAGTTGGTATCGACATGGGCCGAGATCATCACTTCGGCGTTGCTACCGGAGGTTTTCTTGCTGCCGCCTTGCTTTTCGGCCTGCAGGTTGTCCGACACCCCTTTCAGCACATCTACCATTTCTTCGGCATTGGCATACTTGAGGTACACAACCCGGTTATTGCCCGAGGTAGCCATTTCCTTGTCGAGCTGACGGATCAGGCGTTTGAGGCGATTACGCACCTTAGGATCGCCCGATAGCAATACCGCATTGGTTCGCTCGTCGGCGACCAATTTCGGCTGTAGGAACTGCGGTGTTGACTTGGAATCAGCAGACTTATTGAGCGCATCAACAATACGTACCATTTCCGCGGCCGAGGCGTTGTTTAGCTCGACGACATCGATCTCTTTGTCGCCGGCACGGTCAACACGCTCGATGATTTCGGCCAGACGGTTTACCACCGCCGCACGGCCGGTGATCATAATAATGTTGGCCGGGTCATAGTGCACCACGTTACCCGCACCGGCATTGTCATTGAGCTGGCGAAGCAGCGGAGACAGCTCACGGACCGAGACATTGCGAACGGCAATGACGCGAGTGACCACCTGATCGCCCTTGATCTGATCTTTGCTACCGACCACAGGAATAGCTGAAATCTTCGCATCCTTGTCACGAATGACCTTCAGCACCCCGTTATCCATTTCGACAACGGCGAAACCGTAGACTTCCAGTACATTGAGGAAAAACTGATAATACTGCTCGTCATTTAGCAAATCATAACTGCGAACATTTACCTGACCGCGAACAGCAGGGTCAACAATGATCGTTTTCTGCAGATTGCGCCCAACAATATTAATGAATTCCTGAATATCGGTTCCTTTGAAGCTGGCACTAAAGTCATTTGCCAGTGCGGAGCTGCACAACAAACTCCCGGCCAGCAACAGGGCACGTTTACCCATCCATTTTTTCACAAAAAACTCCTGCTTTATGTCGCGTTGTTGCCTGTCAGCCACTAGCGCAACTCAATATAAATATCGTGTAACTGGCCTTCACGTTCTACCGTCAAGGTAAAGTCGGTTGCCTGCGATAGCTCCGTCCAAAGCTTCGCCATAACGGCAGGATCGGTGAGATCATTTCCGTTTAGGCTCACAGCCAGATCGTTGGCCTTCAGTCCTACCGAATCGAAAAGCGCCCGCTCTTTACCCGGATTGACCCGGTAACCCGCCAGCTGGCCGTCGCGCTTGACCTGCGACAGACGAATATAGCTAAACAGGGTCTGCGGTTTTTCGAGGATCTCCTGCTTAATTCTGCCCAACTGCGAAGAAGGTGCTGAGGATTCAGGTGCCGCTTTCACCGGCACCTGGCGCGGCTGGCTCTTGCTAAATTTGATCCCGTCAAGCATCAGGGTTTCATCACGACCACTGTTACGAATGATCACCCGGTCAGCGTAAACGGCCTGCAACGTCGCCCGAGTTCCCTCGATCGCTTCGTTCAGCCCGTACGTATTCTGTTTGCCGCGGTGGGTAATAACCGCCAGGCTGGTTTGCGGGTTAGAACTTGCCACTACTCCAACCAGAGTCAGGTTAAGGCGTGTTTCCGGCGCATCCTGTTTTACCGGCTCTTTTTTGACTACCGGCGCATTTTGTTGATAACGGCCGAATAGATTCATTCCCAGTACATCAGACACCTGAAATCCCGAGCGGTTCGCTGACGAGACAGAAACAGTTTGCGCCTGCCACTGGGAGGGAGCCGTCGCTGGCTGGATAACCGACCACACCAGACGGCCCAAGATCCATGCCAGCAACACGACCAACAGCCAGGTTAATATCCGGGTGAGTGTCGTGACTGACATCGGGCGCTTAGTCTGAAGCGTTCCCAACCAATTTGCTGCAACCATGTTGAAATCCATTATCCTTGGGATTAATAATGCCGATGAATTATCGGTCGGCTATCAATAGAATACCCGTTAGTGAAGAAAACGGCAGTAATTTGCTCTCAAAAAGGTTCAATATACCAAAACAAATCACGGAAAAAATACATCTAGTTTCAATAGACTAGCTATTATGAGCGATTTATTCTCCATTTGCTGTTGAAAATACGATCTCATATCACCATTTAGTAGAGCTGACGCTGTTATTGCATTGTGGTATTTTTAGCGCCCGTTGTGGGTAAGGAGCACGTTATGGGACAGCAATCATCAGATTCCGGCACCCTCCAGGTACGCCTCGATAAATGGCTATGGGCCGCCCGGTTTTACAAAACCCGCTCAATCGCCCGTAACATGATTGACGGCGGCAAAGTGCACTATAACGGCCAGCGCTCCAAGCCAAGCAAATTGGTCGAGGTCGGCGCGGAAATTCGCCTGAGACAAGGCAGTGATGAGAAAACCATCATCATAGCCAAACTGTCCGACAACCGCCGGGGCGCTCCCGAAGCACAAACGCTTTATCAGGAAACCGCTGAAAGTATCAAACAGCGTGAACAGCATGCCCAAATGCGCAAGCTCAATGCCTTCGGCAGCCCGAGCCCTGACAAGCGTCCTGATAAAAAACAGCGACGCAATATAATTAAGTTTAAGAGCAGTAACTAAATTTTACCTGCTGGAGTATATAAAAGATGACAAACGATAGTCTGTACCGTTACCTGTTTGACGGTGTATCTGTACGTGGTGAACTTGTTCAGCTGAACGAGACATATCAGCAAATCATTTCCAGCAAGGAATACCCGGCTCCGGTCCAGACTCTGCTGGGTGAACTGCTTGTCGCCACCAGCCTGCTCACTGCAACGCTGAAGTTCGAAGGCTCGATCACCGTTCAGCTGCAGGGTGACGGCCCGGTGAAGCTGGCTGTGATCAACGGCGATCACGATCAGAAGCTGCGTGGAGTGGCGCGCTGGGATGGCGACGTGCCGTCGACCGGCAATATCCATGATCTTATGGGCAAGGGCCATCTGGTCATTACCATCACGCCGAACAAGGGTGAGCGCTACCAGGGCGTTGTCGGCCTGGAAGGTGACAGCCTGGCAAGCTGCCTGGAAGGTTACTTCGAAAGCTCGGAGCAGTTGAAGACTCGCATCTGGCTGCGTACCGGCGAGATTGAAGGCCAGCCAAAAGCGGCAGGCATGCTGTTGCAGGTTCTTCCAGACGACCAGGGCAGCGACGAAGACTTCGAGCACCTGGAGCAATTGACCGAAACCGTGAAGAACGAAGAGCTGTTCACACTCGAAGCCCAGGATGTCCTCTACCGCCTGTACCACCAGGAAACTGTCCAGTTGTTCGAGCCGCAAGAAGTAGCGTTCCACTGTGGCTGTTCTCGCGAGCGCAGCGCCTCGGCGATCTGCTCAATTGAGCGTAGTGAAGTAGATCGCATTGTTGCCGAAGAAGGCAAGGTATCACTGCACTGTGACTACTGCGGCACCAGCTATGACTTTGATAGCATTGACGTGGCAGCATTGTTCGAAAATGCACCAGAAAGTAACCGCAATCAGGTGCATTAATTATCATCTCGCATTAACTCTGAAAGTTAGTTACAAGAGCCGGATTTATTCCGGCTCTTTTTTTAACTGAAGCACACTTTTTCCCGCTCAACTGAAACTCAATAACACGCTAACTCCCGCTTTTTTCAAGAGAAATATTAATTTTGGGAGCTGGCGCAAACGTTTCACATCACTGTAAAATACACACCTACAATTTCCCTATAACTTTTACTTAGTCGTAACTTTTCAATGGTTAATTTTTGATAAACCTCCCTGAATTACCCCTTTAGGGTTGCTAGCATGGTCAACAGTTAAACAACATCTTACCCAAGGAGCACCTATGACTGTCATGAACGTCGAAAAAAAGGTTGCAAAAAATATGGATCTATCTAAATACGGTATCAAAAATGTTACAGAAATAGTTCGTAACCCGTCTTACGAAGTTCTGTTCGAAGAGGAGACCAAACCAGAGCTGGAAGGATATGAAAGAGGTATCGTAACAGAGCTGGGCGCCGTTTCTGTTGACACAGGTATTTTCACTGGCCGCTCGCCAAAAGATAAATTCATCGTCAAAGATGACACCACCAAAGATACCCTATGGTGGGCAGACCAAGGCAAAAACGATAATAAGAGCATTGGTCTGGAAGCGTGGAACGATCTGAAAGAGCTTGTCACCGGTCAGCTTTCTGGCAAACGCCTGTTTGTTATTGACGGTTACTGTGGTGCCAACCCTGATACCCGACTATGCATCCGTGTTATCACCGAAGTTGCCTGGCAGGCACACTTCGTGAAAAACATGTTTATCCGCCCAAGCGAGGAAGAGCTGGAAACTTTCGAGCCTGACTTCGTTGTCATGAACGGGGCGAAGTGCACCAACCAGAAATGGGAAGAGCACGAAATGAACTCTGAAAACTTTACTGTTTTCAACCTGACCGAAAAAATGCAGCTGATTGGCGGTACTTGGTACGGCGGCGAAATGAAGAAAGGTATGTTCGCCATGATGAACTACTTCCTGCCGCTGAAAGACATCGCTTCCATGCACTGTTCTGCCAACATGGGTGAAAATGGCGATGTGGCTGTCTTCTTCGGCCTGTCTGGCACCGGTAAAACAACCCTGTCTACCGATCCTAAACGCGCCCTGATCGGTGATGACGAGCACGGCTGGGATGACAACGGCGTATTCAACTTCGAAGGCGGCTGCTACGCGAAAACCATCAACCTGTCTAAGGAAGCTGAGCCAGACATCTACAATGCGATCCGCCGTGATGCCCTGCTAGAGAATGTTACCGTTCGTGCCGATGGCGCGATTGACTTCGATGACAACTCGAAGACTGAAAATACGCGTGTTTCTTACCCGATCTATCACATCGAAAATATCGTCAAGCCGGTGTCTAAAGGCGGCCATGCCAACAAGGTGATCTTCCTGTCTGCGGATGCATTCGGCGTACTGCCTCCGGTATCCAAGTTGACGCCGGAGCAAACCAAGTACCACTTCCTGTCTGGCTTTACAGCCAAGCTGGCCGGTACTGAGCGTGGTATCACCGAGCCAACGCCAACCTTCTCGGCCTGTTTCGGTAATGCCTTCCTGACACTGCACCCAACCAAGTATGCCGAAGTACTGGTTAAGCGTATGGAAGCCGCTGGCGCCGAAGCTTACCTGGTCAACACTGGTTGGAACGGTACTGGCAAGCGTATCTCGATTCAGGATACCCGCGGTATTATCGATGCCATCCTTGACGGTTCTATCGATACAGCCGAAACCAAGCAGGTGCCAATCTTCAACCTGGAAGTACCGACTGCACTGCCAGGCGTTGATCCGGCAATCCTTGACCCTCGCGATACCTACACAGATCCACTACAGTGGGAAAGCAAGGCGAAAGATCTGGCCGAGCGCTTTATCAATAACTTCGACAAGTACACTGATAATGACGAAGGCGCAGCATTGGTTGCCGCCGGCCCGCAGCTAGACTAATCCAGGGTTAGTGCCCGACACCTCAAGCCCCTCTTTCGAGGGGCTTGTTTTTTATCTGGACTAAAGTAACCACCTGAAAATTACTGATATAAACAAGCGGCTCCGACTTGCAGTACGCGCATTTTTCCGTCAATCTGAGCGTAACCATAGGAGGGTTCAATGCGTCTAGTCGGGAAACTTATTGCTACCTTTATCGTCTTGTTGCTGCTTGTCCTGACGATAATGCTTACCCTGCTGCACACCCAGTACACAACGGCAATTATCCGCTACGGCATCAATACCTTCAGCCCCTATGCTTTCGACGCACGCCACATTCACTACACCATTACCGAGCCCTGGCGCCTAACGATAGAGCAACCCAAATTCAGTCTGGGACAGGAACCTTCTTTTCACGCCGAACAATTGGATCTGTGGCTCACCCCCACCGAGCTGTTATCTCCCGGCTGGGCGTTTGATTCAATTTTGGTTGCAGGACTTCGCCTGTCGCCGGAAACACCGCTACCCAACTTGCCAGCAATCCGTGCCAACCGTCTGGCGCTCACCGACATCGAGCTCATCACCCCTGAACTGACCTTGAAAGAAGGCCAGCTACAACTGGACAACTGGCACAGCCTGCCGCATTCATGGGGAAACTTCAGCGGAGACATCCAGCTGTCGGCTACGCAGGCTCGCTGGCAACAGGTGGTATTGAAGAATGTATTGCTTGACGGAACACGCAGCGATCAGAGTTGGAAAATGCACGGCTTTTCCTTTGGCTGGCATCAGGCCAGCTTCAGCGGGCAGGCTGAATATCAGTCTAAGGCAGATACCAGCTCACTGGCACTGCACCAGCTAACCGTATCCGGTTTGCAGCTCCAGGATGGCGCGCAAATCGACACCCTTAAATCACGATTTGAGCAGTTAATCTCGCCGTCTACCACCATCGATATTCGACGGCTCGATATTCTCGACAGCAGTATTGAGCTGGCAGACTACACCATCAACAACGGCAACCTATCGCTGCATAACTGGCATTGGCCGGCCAGCCCATGGCAGCAGCACGACGCTTTTCTTTCTTTGGGTGCCAGCACTGTGCGCTGGAAAAATACCGTTCTCGACGACCCACTGGCCGAGCTGACCTTTTCTCCGCAGCAAATCAACATGGAAGGCATGTCAGCCAGACTCCTCGACGGTTATGTCCAAACTGACGGGACTATCACCCCAGACACGCTGGCACTTAACCAGCTAACCATCAATAGCATCAGGTGGTTTCTCCCCGAGCAGTGGCTTACTGAGCTAACAGCACACAGCCGCTACTTCGACAATATCAGCCTGACAAGCCTTGATATCGGCTATGCCCAGCTTACCGCTCCCCACTCTCAGCTTCCCTTCCAGCTATCAGGGATCAATGCTAGCGGTCACGATCTGGTGCTCAAGCGAAGGGGAAAGGCGGGGCTATGGCAGGGCAAGCTGCATGCCAGTGCCGGCTTTGCCAGCATCAACAGCATTACTATGGTCGAGCCCTTGATAGAAATGGACAGTCAGGCAGGTCACTGGCAGCTGACAAAACTGCTGATCCCGTTTCGTAACGGATTGCTGGAGGCCGAAGCAAGCCTGGATCTTCACCGCGAAGGCCAGCCGTGGCAACTTGCACTGTCTGCCGACAGCATGCCTGCCAGTATCTTGCCGAAATGGCTCCTGCTTCCTCTACCGGTCAACGGAGCTATGGATATCAGCCTCAACGCCACCGGGCTGGCCCAGCATGCTACCGGATTGGCCTATAGTCTTGACGGGGAACTCAACGGGGAGCTGCGCCAGCTACAGCTCGACACACAGACAACCGCCCAGCTCTGGCAACAATGGAGTCAACGCAATGTCTTGGCATCAAATCAGCCCCCGACTGAAGAGCATAGTCCGCTGACTGCCTCCTCCCTGTCAGTCACTGCCGACCGGGGGCGGATCACCGTCGAGCCTGTGGTTCTAAAAGGCGAGGACTTCGCCGCCACCTTGCAGGGTCACTGGGATCTGGCCCAGCCGGACAAGCAATTGATCCAACTTCAGGCTACGCAGGGATGCAAGGTGCTCAGCCGGGACTGGCACGGCGATCAGCAACAGCTATCACTGTCCCCTTGCGACGGCAACAGCATATAGGTACCGGTAAAGGTTGAAGCTAGCTGTTCGCCACTGTACACGTTGACTTCGACGACCACCCGGCCTTTCCGGCCGCTGGCCAATCGGTCCAGATCACCACACAGGCTCTCGACCGAGGTCACTGCACGCGGACGCTCCTTGACCGGGGCCACATAGCGGATATGGCTATCAGCTAGCACAATATCGGCAGCCAGCTTGCGCTCTTTCAGCAGCATCCAGACAAAGCCCCAGCCAGACAGCGTTGCCATGGTAAAGATACTGCCGGCAAACATGCTCTCGTTCGGGTTCAGATTGGCATTAATCAGGGCACTAACCTCGAAACGATAACCGGTATACTGGCTGATTTTGACGCCCATCTTTTCACTGATAGGGATCTGGTACTGCCACAGCTCCTGAAGCTCCTGACACCAGTCAGGGTGACGCACCACCTCGTTCAGAGGCTTGAGGTGCTTCAGCATCTGCTGATGCCTCACCGGCCCCCGCTCTTCGCTCAGCTCACCCTGGCTGGCAAAGTCATTACGCAGGTAAAACGGAATGGCATCCTCACGGGCATTACAGACCAACCGCTTGGCTCCTTCCTGACGCGCCAGCGACTCCAGCGCCATCAGCACCAATGCGCCCATTCCCTTGTGCCGATATTTCGGATGCACGGCCATAAAACGGATCTGGCCATCATTGTCCGGCGTCATATACAAGCGGCCGATCGCAATCGCCTCGCCGCTGTCGCTGACGATCATCCGGTGGCATCCTAGCTCGTCATAGGCATCTCGCTCCGAACCAACCGGCATGTGCCACGGCTCACGCAGCATTCGCCAGCGAAAATCATAGTACTTTGCCAGTTCATCCTCTGTTTGCGGGGTGATCAATCGAAACATGCAATCCTTCTCCAAACATTCCTTGAGCGGTTATTCGTGTGATCTATATCTATACCTGAAGCCAGAACGTCACCGGGCCATCGTTCAGCAGCGCCACTTTCATGTCGGCAGCAAAAATACCGGTTTCGGTCTTGATCTCTTTGGCCTTACAGCTTTCGACAAAATAATCGTACAGACGTTCCGCATCAGCCGGTGTCGCCCCGGCAGAAAAGCTCGGGCGCATACCGCTCTTGGTATCGGCTGCCAGGGTAAACTGGGATACAACCAGCACGCTGCCGCCAGCCTGCTGTACATTCAGATTCATTTTACCGGCATCATCTTCAAAAACACGGTAACCGAGCACCTTATCACGTAAACGTTGCGCTTTTGCTTCATCGTCTCCTTTCTCTACGCCCAGCAGTACCAGCAGGCCCTTGCCTATCGTACCGGTCACCTGTCCCTCGACAGTCACACTGGCTTCACTTACACGTTGAATAAGCGCAATCATTCTTTTGGCTCCTTGAGTTCACTTTTTTCTTCATTTGGCTGAGAGGCCGCCGGGACTTGCGGTGGCATATCTTTCTTTGCAGTCGGCTGCCAGTGTACACGTTCTCCCAGACTGGCGGTAATTTCCGCCCCCAGCAACACGATACACCAGCACAGGTAGACCCAGACAAACAAAATCGGGATCACTGCCAGCGCCCCGTAAATCACCTGATAGGAAGGGAAATTGGTGATATAGAGGGCAAAGCCTTTTTTGCTCAGCTCGAACAGCATACTGGCAATAAGGGCTCCGATCAGCGCGTGGTTAAACCGTACCTTGGTATTCGGCACCAGTAAGTAAAGACCCAGAAACGCGCAGCTGGACATAATCACCGGCAGTCCGCGCAATGCCTGCTGAAAGACTCCGCTAACGGCTTCGCTGTCAAGCAAGTTGAGCGAGCCGAGATAGGAGCTCACCGCAATACTGGTACCGACCAGGATCGGCCCCAGGGTCAAGACCATCCAATAAATAGAGAACGAAATCACCGGCCGGCGCTTTTCATGCACCCGCCAGATATAGTTAAGCGACTTATCGATGGACGAAATCAGCATCAAGGCCACCACGAACAATGCCGCCACCCCCACCGCCGTCATCTTGCCGGCGTTGGCAACGAACTCATTAAGGTATTGCTTGACCACTTCACCGGCTGCCGGCACAAAATTTTCGATCACAAAGTTTTGCAGCACCTCGCCCAGACCGGCAAACACCGGAAAGCTCGACAGCGCAGACAGCACCACAGTCAGCAACGGCACCAGCGACAGCAAGGTCACATAGGCCATCGACCCTGCCGCCACCGTCAGCCGATCATGGCCAATTCGCCGATTAAGGTATTTCAGATAGGCGATACCGAGAAACAAAGGCCGTCGCCATTTCCACTTGCCAGTTATCTTTTTGTCAGCCATATTCTGTTTTATTTATCTGTTTTTAATAGTCAAAATAGTTGGTTCAGTTGGCGCTGGCAACTCTGTAACCGCTAGCCATACCAACTGATTAGGAGCCTGTTATGCCTTACTTGCTTATTGCAATGCTCAGCCTTACTCTGCTGTCCGGGTGCCAGAGCGCCTATTATTCTGCCATGGAAACCGTCGGCGTTCATAAGCGTGAGATCATGGTCGACAGAGTCGAGGAGGCAACGGAAGCCCAACAGGATGCCCAACAGCAGTTCACCAGTGCCCTTGACGCTCTCAAGACCCTGAATCAGTTCGACGGCGGCGAGCTGGAAGCGGCCTACAACACCATCAACGATCAATACGAAGCCAGCTCTGATGCGGCCGAGAAGGTCAGCAGCCGCATTGCCGCCATCGAAGATGTCGCCGATGCCCTGTTTGACGAATGGCAGGATGAACTGTCGCTCTATACCAGTAGCAACCTCAAGCGCGAAAGTGAGAAAAAGCTAAGCAGCACCAAAGCATCATACCGCCAGATGCTGGGTGCCATGCACCGGGCAGAACAAAAGATGGCCCCGGTACTCAATACGCTGCGTGACAATACCCTGTACCTGAAGCATAACCTCAATCCCGCCGCTATCGGCTCCCTGCAGGGCGAGTTCGACTCGCTACAGCGCGACATCCAGCGCGCGATTTCCGATATGCAGGCAGCCATCGCCGAATCTGAGCGCTTTATCGCCCAGTTGAAAAAAGCCTAGCCTTGCCTTAACCGGGTCTGCACCCAGCAGGCCCGCTCCTCAACGCTGCCCCAGGGCACACCCTCGACGCGATAACCCAGCGCCAAATACGTCTCAACCAGCTGACGGTGGATCTGCTCCGCCTCGGCAAAGCTATGCGGGCGCTCCTCGTCCTGCACATAAATGTCACGGTTCGGGGCACAGCAAAACACAGTCGGGTAATAGCCTTTTGCCGCCTCAAGATAGTGATCGGCCACCGGCTCGCCACCAATGGTCAGGTAGGCGCAAATATCACCGACAGCCCGATCAACCATTGCCGGTATCGTGCCTTTGCCCGCCAGATTGCGCTGCTCGGTCATCATCTCCAGGCACAGCTGTGCAAAAGCAGGCAAATCCGTCCAGGGCAGCACGCCGCCTTCAAGCTGCGACTGCTGCTGGATCAGCGCTCGGGATGCTTCCGGAAATACCAGGTAGCCTTTCTTTTCCATCGCATTCAACAACGTGGTTTTCCCGGCACCCGGGCCACCAGTAATAATAATAGGCTGCATAAAGGTATTCTTTTGATTTTATAGGGCTCAGATACAACAATCCCCCCATGGTAGCACCGATGGGGGGATGGGTTAACGGCAAGGCGTTATAGGTAACGCTTGCTGGTTATTTTGCAGCACGGCTCGCACGTTTACGATCCGTTTCCGTCAGTAGCTTCTTACGGATACGAATGTTCTCAGGCGTTACTTCTACCAGCTCATCATCATCAATGAACTCAAGTGCCTGCTCAAGCGTGTACTTGATTGCCGGTGTCAGTACCTGCGCATCATCAGTACCAGAAGCACGGACGTTAGTCAGCTGCTTGCCCTTCAGGCAGTTAACAGTCAAGTCGTTAGAACGGTTGTGAATACCGATGATTTGACCTTCGTAAACTTCATCCGCGTGCTCGGCAAACAGACGGCCACGCTCCTGCAGGTTAAACAGGGCGTAAGTCAGCGCCTTACCCGTTGCGTTCGAGATCAGCACACCGTTGTTACGCTGGCCGATTTCACCACCTTTGTGCGGACCATAGTGATCATAAGTATGGTAAAGCAGACCAGAACCTGATGTCAGCGTCATGAACTCAGTCTGGAAACCGATAAGGCCACGAGAAGGCATCATGAAGTCCATGCGAACACGGCCCTTGCCATCCGGTGCCATATCAGTCAGCTCACCTTTACGAAGGCCGATGTTCTCCATGATACCGCCCTGGTGCTCTTCCAGCACGTCGATAGTTACAACTTCGAACGGTTCCATTAACTGACCATCTTCTTCTTTGATGATTACTTCAGGACGCGATACAGCCAGCTCGAAGCCCTCACGGCGCATATTTTCAATCAGGATAGACAGGTGAAGCTCACCACGGCCTGAAACGCGGAATTTATCCGGGTCTTCCGTTTCTTCAACACGCAGGGCAACGTTGTGTACCAGTTCTTTCTGCAGACGCTCAAGGATGTTACGAGATGTAACAAACTTACCTTCTTTACCTGCGAACGGAGAGGTGTTCACCTGGAAAGTCATAGTTACTGTTGGCTCATCAACAGACAGAGCAGGAAGTGCTTCAACAGTATTAACGTCACAGATAGTGTCAGAGATTTTCAGCTCGCCCAGACCGGTGATCGCAACAATATCACCCGCCGTTGCTTTTTCCACTTCGTGACGCTCAAGGCCCAGGTAGCCAAGCACGGTACCGACTTTGCCGTTACGCTTCTTACCATCAGCGCCAATCACAGTGACCTGCTGGTTAGGGGCCACAGAACCACGCGTTACACGCGCAACACCGATAACACCTACGTAAGAGCTGTAGTCTAGCTGAGACACCTGCATCTGCAGTGCACCCTCAACATCAACAGCCGGAGCCTCAACATTATCAACGATAGCCTGGAACAGCGGTTCCATGTTTTCGCCAGTCACACCCTCTTCCTGGGTCGCCCAACCGTTCAGTGCTGATGCGTAAACAACCTGGAAATCCAGCTGCTCGTCAGTTGCACCCAGGTTGTCGAACAGGTCAAACACCTGATCCATTACCCACTCAGGGCGAGCACCTGGGCGGTCAATCTTGTTAATTACAACGATTGGCTTCAGGCCGTGGGCAAACGCTTTCTGGGTAACGAAACGGGTTTGCGGCATCGGACCGTCAACGGCATCAACGATCAGAAGCACAGAGTCTACCATCGACATGATACGCTCAACTTCGCCACCGAAGTCGGCGTGTCCCGGGGTATCAACGATGTTGATGCGGTAATCATTCCAGTTAATCGCTGTGTTCTTGGCAAGAATGGTGATACCACGCTCTTTTTCGATATCGTTGGAATCCATTACGCGCTCTTCAGCTTCACCGCGAGACTCTAACGTACCAGACTGCTGAAGCAGCTTATCAACCAGGGTGGTTTTACCGTGGTCAACGTGCGCAATAATTGCGATATTTCTTAGTTTATCGATCTGTGGATTAGACATGGATTTCACATTCACTCAGAACATGCAGCGACCCTATGGTGCTACTTGGTTAAAAAAACGGCTCATAATCTAACAGATTTTACGCCAAAACCCACGAAATATGTGATTTATATCACCAGCTTTTTTAATTAAGTCCGCCAGGCCACATTCCAGTAAGGAATTCCCCTTCCGATTTCTGTCAAATGCCGATGAACTTTTCCCCTTTGCAGCCATATCGTTAGCCTTGGCAACTCGCATTTCACCCACTATTTCGGCGTAATTATGCAGTCTTTCGTTTGACAATATATCGCCATCGGCTAATAGTAGAGACGCACCAAGATTGTGAATTGACGCACCACTGCACCAAACTGGTGCACGGATTCACCAAAACAGTGCAACTTAATGGAATTATTGGGCCCCAACCTGCGCTAAATGGGCGATTTTGGGGCTTTTAAAAGTTGGCACGGTTCTCGCAAAGATAATTTCAGCTGAACAACATAACTGTTCATCACTTATTTTTGCGGCCAGTTGCCCAATCTAACACCGGAGGTTACTCAAGATGTCAGTAGAAAACGTACTAGCGCTGATCCAGGAAAACGAAGTTAAGTTTGTTGACCTACGCTTTACCGACACCAAAGGTAAAGAGCAGCACATCTCTATCCCAGCTCACCAGATCGATGCTGATTTCTTCGAAGAAGGCAAAATGTTCGATGGTTCTTCGGTTGCTGGCTGGAAAGGTATCAACGAATCAGACATGGTTATGATGCCGGACGCATCAAGCGCGGTATTGGACCCGTTTACTGAAGATGCAACCCTGAACGTCCGCTGTGACATCCTTGAGCCTGCAACTATGCAAGGCTACGACCGTGACCCACGCTCTATTGCCAAGCGTGCTGAAGAATATATGCGTGCAACAGGCATCGCTGACACCGTACTTATCGGTCCTGAGCCAGAGTTCTTCCTGTTTGACGACGTGAAGTTTGCCACAGACATGTCTGGTTCTTTCTTCAAGATTGACGACGTGGAAGCGGCCTGGAACACAGGTTCTGACTTTGAAGGCGGTAACAAGGGTCACCGTCCGGGTGTTAAGGGTGGTTACTTCCCTGTTGCACCTGTTGACTCATCACAAGACATCCGTTCAGCCATGTGTCTGATCATGGAAGAAATGGGCCTTGTTGTTGAAGCACACCACCACGAAGTGGCAACTGCCGGTCAGAACGAAATCGCGACCCGCTTCAACACCCTGACCACCAAAGCCGATGAAATCCAAATCTACAAGTACGTTGTTCATAACGTTGCGCACGCATTTGGTAAAACAGCAACCTTCATGCCGAAGCCGCTTGTAGGTGATAACGGTTCAGGCATGCACGTTCACCAGTCACTGGCGAAAGACGGTCAGAACCTGTTTGCCGGCGACAAGTACGGCGGCCTGTCTGAAACTGCACTTTACTACATCGGCGGTATCATCAAGCACGCACGTGCAATCAACGCCTTTGCCAACCCGTCAACGAACTCGTACAAGCGTCTGGGACCAGGCTTCGAAGCGCCTGTTATGCTGGCCTACTCGGCACGTAACCGTTCTGCTTCTATCCGTATCCCAGTGGTACCTAGCCCGAAAGCACGTCGTATCGAAGTTCGCTTCGGTGACCCAGCAGCTAACCCATACCTGGCATTTGCAGCCATGCTAATGGCTGGTCTTGACGGTATCCAGAACAAGATCCACCCAGGCGAAGCAATGGACAAGGATCTGTATGACCTACCGGCAGAAGAAGCGGCTGAAATCCCAACAGTTGCCGAGTCTCTGCAGGGCGCGCTACAGAGCCTGAGCGAAGACCGTGACTTCCTGACAGCGGGCGGCGTGTTCTCTGATGACTTCATTGACTCTTACATCGGTCTGAAGTCTCAGGACGTAGAGAAGATTAACATGACAACTCACCCGCTTGAGTTTGAACTGTACTACTCTGTATAAGCAATTCGCACATTGCTAAACAGCTAAGTTTTAGGCCTGCTTCACAAGCAGGCCTTTTTGATCTTGCCCTCTCGCCTCCAGTTGAAACACTCATAGTCATTCAGTGACTATCAGCCCCCTTTTCACTCATGAAGAAAGCGACATACTTACTGCTGGCAATCTGCTTACTGCCCGGGCTCACTAATTCGTCATGGCTGCAGGCCGCCCCGATATATACCTGGGAAGATGACCGTGGAGTCACGCACTTTTCCGACCGCCCTGACCCCAATGCCAATATCATTGAACTGACGGCCCCGCTCGCCACCGAGTTCCAGTCAAACACCGCATCTGCCCCTGCCGATATGCAGGACAACCAGCCCGGCCCGTCCATCAGTATCCGGCTGTTGTCGCCGCACGACCAGCAGACGCTTCGTGACAATCAGGGGATCATCGATATAGCAGCCACCACCAGCCACAAACTAGCCCCTCACCACACCGTCCAACTGTTACTCGACGGCGAATCCTCTGGACCACCGCAATCCCGCCTTAATTGGCACCTGAGCAATATCGACCGGGGCAGCCACACCTTGCAGGTACAGATTCTAAATAGCGGCAAGGTTATTGCATTATCAGAAGTAATCACTGTTTATCTACATCGGGCTTCACGGCTTCAGCCCCAGTCACCAGCGGTAACACCCAAGTAACACTGAGCTGACGCGATTTTCGGTTCACGATGTAGATTAGACAGGCTACACTTGATTGCACCAAGTTGGTGCATCACTTGTGCGCTGCACCAAAGTGAACGGGCAATACAAGGATGATAATCGTGACAGCCTCTTTTACCCCTCTGATCCTGGACAATTTGGTTACTGCGATACTGCTGCTCGACGAAGGGTTGACGATACGTTACGTCAACCCGGCTGCAGAGCAGCTGCTGTCGTTCAGCAAGCGTCGCCTCAACAATACTTGCTTCCCGGAGTTGCTTCAGCATTCCTCGCTTGACCTCGGTCTGATCCAGGACACCCTGCAAAGCGGCCAGGGGCTGGCCGACAGCGACGTCACCTTTGTTATTGACGGCAGGCACTACACCCTGGAGGTCAATGCCAGCCCATTATCATGGCAAAAGGAGCTGCTGATCCTGCTTGAACTCAAGCCGATTGACCAGCAACGACGGATCAGCCAGGAGCTGAGCCAGCATGCCCAGCAACAGGCCGCCAAAGAGCTGGTACGCGGGCTGGCCCACGAGATCAAAAATCCGCTCGGCGGGCTGCGCGGCGCCGCCCAGTTACTGGAAAAAACCCTGCCGGATCCCAGTTACACCGAATATACCCAGATGATCATCGAGCAGGCTGATAGGTTACGCAACCTGGTTGACCGGCTGCTTGGTCCGCAACGACCGGGCTCGCGCCAGGTGGATAATATCCACGTGGTACTGGAAAAGGTTCGCCAGCTGGTCGCTATCGACAGCGGCAGCAATATCCAGCTTCACCGTGACTACGATCCGAGCCTGCCGGACTTCACGATGGATCCGGAGCAGCTGGAACAGGCCATACTCAATATAGTCAGCAATGCCGCCCAGGCCCTGCAGCAGCACGGCGGCGGGAACATTACCCTGAAAACCCGGACTGCCCACCAGACCCTGATCCATGGCAAGCGCTACCGTATCGCCGCCAAGGTCGACATCATTGATGACGGACCGGGGATCCCTGGCGATATTCAGGACACCCTGTTCTACCCCATGGTGACGGGCCGGGAAGGGGGAACCGGACTGGGGCTGTCCATTGCCCAGAACCTGATTGATCAGCACCAGGGAAAAATCGAAGTTGTCAGCTGGCCGGGCCATACCAAGTTCACCATTTATCTACCGATAAAATGATGGGTAGCAGACACATTACCGATGAACGATAACGAGAGAGGACGTGATATGAGCAAAGGACTAATTTGGGTTGTCGATGATGACAGCTCAATTCGCTGGGTGCTGGAACGTACCCTCAACGCGGCCGGATTAAAGTGTGAAACCTTTGCCAACGCTGACAGTGTCATCGAGTCACTGGAGCGCAGCGTGCCTGACGTTCTGGTCTCCGATATCCGGATGCCGGGGATGGACGGGCTGACCTTGCTCAAGTCGCTGCAACAGGACTACCCGGCGCTGCCCGTAATCATCATGACGGCGCATTCCGATCTGGATGCCGCAGTCAATGCCTACCAGGAAGGCGCTTTTGAATACCTACCCAAGCCCTTTGATATCGATGAGGCGGTCAACCTTGTCGAGCGTGCCGTCACCCATAGCCAGGAACAAAAACGCCAGCAACAGCCGGAGCAGGAAGAGAAAAATGCCCCTGAGATCATCGGCGAGGCTCCGGCGATGCAGGAAGTTTTCCGGGCTATCGGTCGCCTGTCACGCTCATCCATTTCGGTGCTGATCAACGGAGAGTCCGGGACCGGTAAAGAACTGGTGGCCCACGCCCTGCACCGACATAGCCCACGCAGCCACAAAGAGTTTATCGCCCTCAACATGGCGGCCATCCCTAAAGACTTGATTGAGTCCGAATTGTTCGGTCACGAGAAAGGGGCGTTCACCGGTGCCAACAGCGTCCGCCAGGGGCGCTTCGAACAAGCCAACGGCGGCACCCTGTTTCTTGATGAAATAGGGGATATGCCGCTCGATATTCAGACTCGCCTACTAAGGGTACTGGCTGACGGCCAGTTTTATCGGGTCGGCGGCCACTCACCGGTTAACGTCGATGTCCGGATCATCGCCGCCACCCACCAGGACCTTGAACGGCTTGTGACCAACGGCGACTTCCGGGAAGACTTGTTTCACCGTCTCAATGTCATCCGGGTCCACCTGCCGGCGCTGAAAGACCGCCGCCAGGATATCCCGCAGTTGACCCGTCATTTTCTCCAGCGTGCCTCCGATGAACTTGGCGTCGAGGTGAAGACCCTCCACCCGACCACGGAAGCCACCCTGACCGAACTGAACTGGCCGGGTAACGTCCGTCAGTTAGAAAATACCTGTCGCTGGCTGACGGTAATGGCCAGCGGCAACGAGATTCTGCCGACCGACCTGCCGCCGGAGCTACTCACCAGCGATACCCACACCGAACCCCAAAACGGCCAGGGACACTGGCACCATGCGCTCGAGCAATGGGCCAAAGATACCCTGCAGCAGGGTAATCAGAACCTATTGGGAGAGGCCCTGCCGGAGTTTGAGAAAATCTTGCTCGAGACGGCATTGGAGCACACCCACGGCCACAAACAGGAAGCAGCAAGACTGCTTGGCTGGGGACGGAATACCCTGACCAGAAAACTCAAAGAGCTCAATGTCGTGGCGGATTAAATGACAGCTCATTAACACCGCATGGGGGTGCGCAAGCCCTGGCAGGCCTGCCCCCATCGACTGATCTCTCAGTTTAGCGGCATGAATATAACATTCCTGAAAAGATCGTTTGCAAGTTCTGCCAATTTACCTGACTATCAGAAGATAAGAATTACAGTACGACGTATCTACTATCACAGAAAATGCTTAAGTCTCGCCTGCTAACATTGCGCTTAGCGGTCATGGTACCGTTTACCTCATTATTGCTGTTAACTGTCGGAGTGATCGCCATCGCCCAGCAGAACAGCTACGAGCGTATGCTGTCCGAAGTCAGCGGCAAGCTTCTGGGCTCCTACACCCGAAGCATCAGCAACGACTTGCGGGTATTTCTTGGCGATCCTTTTAATACCAACCTGACCATCGCCGATAGTATCCAGCGTCACCAGCTATACCAGCCGCCACGGCTGACGGGGTTAGAAGCGTACCTGAAAGACGCCATCTCGACCCTGTATATTCACCAGCCCCAGATCACCACCATCGGCTTCGGCAGTGAAGACAAGTATTTTGTCGGCTTTCGCAAAAAGAACCAGCACCAGCTTTCATTAATCCTGAAGGACCGGCGTACCGACAACGAACTCCATATCTATAACGGTTCGACACATTTCGGCACGACCACCCACAGGATCAGCAAGTACGACCCGACCCGGCGTCCCTGGTACGAGCCCTTTGCCCGCAGCCTCAGTCCAGGGTGGGCCGGGGTATATACCAACCAGGACGAAACGCAATCGCTGACCATTTCCGCAGTCAGCCCGGTGATTGACGATAACCACCATACCTTGCTCGGGGTGATGGTGACAGATATAAACCTCAACTACATCAACAAGTTCCTGCAAAGAGAAAGCAAAGACTTTTCCGGAAGCACCTACATCATCAACGAAGAGGGCACCCTGATTGCCAGCTCGGCGCTGCCACCGGCAGAGCAGCCCGCCACCCAGTTGCCGCAGCCCGACTCTCTCATCGCCGCCAGCCAGGCCTTCATGGCACAGACCCAGCTTCCCCTTGCCAGTCAGGGAACAGAGTTTGAGTTCGAACACGACAACACCCGCTATTTCAGTCGGATAACCCCTTACCAGGACGAATACAGCCTCAAATGGAAAATCGTCGTTATCATGCCCGAGGCAGAGCTGCTGGGACAGCTTCCGCAGCATCAGAAATCAGGATTACTGGCGGCCATACTGCTGGCCGGTTTCGGACTGATGGTCGGCCTGCTGGTGCTAAACCGATTGACTCAGCCGATCACCGACATTGCCAAAGCCTCGCAGAAAATCACCGAGAACAATTGGAGTGTGGATATCAGACAGGGATTCAGGCTGCACGAGACCGACCAGCTAGCCCAGGCCTTCCAGGCAATGTCCTCCCGCCTTCAGCATTCGTTTAACTCGCTGCGCAAGCAGGTCCTCTACGACAATCTGACCGGGCTGTTAAGCCGGGAAGGCATTAGCGAGGCAACGTCAAGCCCGCATGCCAACCAGCAGGCCACCCTGATGATCATTGGCCTGAAGGCCTTTAGCCATATCAACGACAGTATCGGCCACCTCAATGGCGACCAGCTTCTGGTACTTATTGCCCGCCGCCTTGAGCGGGATTTGCCTCAGGGAGCCTTGCTGAGCCGAGTCGGCCGGGACGAGTTCGCGGTATTTATTCCCGGCCTCGATACCCATGACAAGGCAGAGCTAATCGCCCACCAGTTACTGAGCCCTTTCTCTTTTCCATTCATCGTCAATGGTGTCGAGGTCATGGTGTCTGCGAGCATCGGCGCTGTCCAGGGAATACTGCCGCAAGCCGGTATGGCCGAGTGGCTGCGCAATGCCAGTCTGGCACTCAACAAGGCTAAGATGCAGGAAGATAAACCGGTCCACTATTTTGAGCCGCAAATGCTTGAGGCCTCGCTGGAAAAAACCCGGCTGGCCGCCGAACTCAACCGGGCTCTCGAGCACAACGAGCTTGAAGTGCATTTCCAGCCTCTGATTGATTTGGCCAGTGAAACAACCTGCGGGGCCGAGGCACTGGTTCGCTGGCGCAGCCCGACCCGGGGCCTGGTTCCCCCGAATCAGTTTATACCGCTGGCGGAAGAGAACGGGATGATCATCGAGATGGGCCAGCAAATCCTGCGCCTGGCCTGTCAACAAACCAGCCAGATGATAGCCCAGCAGCATTGGCCGCAATCCTTTATGCTCCACGTTAACTTGTCGGTTCGCCAGTTGCTGCAGGCCGACTTTGTCGAGCAGGTCGAAGTTATCCTGGCAGAATCGGGATTACGGGCAGCCAACCTCACACTGGAAATCACCGAGTCCAGACTGATCAGCCAGCCACAACAGGCCACCGAGGCCCTGCAACAGCTACGCCAGCTCGGTATCCATATTGCCATCGATGACTTCGGGACCGGCTATTCCTCGCTATCCTATCTTGCCCAGCTGCCGTTTGACAGCCTGAAAATCGATCGGTCTTTCGTCAACCAGATGACCGAGAGCAACAACTACACCCCGGTTATCGCCGCGATCATTACCCTGGCAGAGAACTTTAATGCCGATATCGTTGCCGAGGGCGTCGAAACCCAGGAGCAAACCCGGCAGCTGAAAGCCCTCGGCTGTCGCTATGCCCAGGGCTTTTACTACGCCAAACCCCAGCCGCTCAGCGAATGGTCAACAGCTCGGATAAGCATCGCCCCAGTTTCTGCCGACATCGACAATTATCAACACTAACGATACTGATTAGAGTATCCTCTTTACGTTTACTGGCTTGCCTTCATGCCAGAGCCCGAAAAAGATGCACTCAGAGCGAAAGCAACCAGCCGCTAATCAGAGAGTT
The DNA here is from genome assembly GCF_022347985.1 of Photobacterium sp. OFAV2-7. Lineage (GTDB taxonomy): Bacteria > Pseudomonadota > Gammaproteobacteria > Enterobacterales > Vibrionaceae > Photobacterium. Next base: position 6,764 of record NZ_JAKRFQ010000007.1, on the reverse strand, counting down.
AGAAAGAAATATTGGCCACATGGATATTTCCGCTCATTTATTGAGCAAAAACAATTCCATTTTGGCCAATATTGCGTAGAATACGCCCACTTCAAAGCCAAACCGTGCCTGCTTAGTCCTCTCGGACTCTCGCCTTATGGCTTTTGAGCGGGATAAAACAGCACGCTGCTTTATACCATCCGCGATAACACCAACAAAAACACTGTGGGACAAACCACCATGCTGGAAAGTATTCTCTCATTCAGTGTGGCTATACCTGCCGTCAGTGAACTTGCAGCCAATGGTTCGGGCCATTTTGCTGCGGGCATTCTGACCTTGTTAGCTGCCGTCAACATGTTTAACAGCTAAGCTGTTATATCGTTCCCGTCCCGGGGCGGTAATACGCAAAAGCCCCCGTACCCAGGCCAAGAGCCAAAGTACGGGGGCTTTTGTTATTAACCGTTCCGGTGAGGATTAAATCACACGGGAGAACTGCTGCTGGCGCGCCCGATCACGAAGATATTTGTCAAAACACATGCAAATATTGCGGATCAGCAAGCGGCCTTTCAGCTCCACCTGGATATAACGCTCGTCCACGGTCACCAGCTCATCGTTGATAAAGGTCTGCAGCAACTCCAGATCTTCGGCAAAGTAAGTATCAAAATCGAGGTCGAAACGCTGCTCGATATCGTGCTTGTCCAGCTGGAAGTTACATATCAGCGCCTTGATCACCTCACGGCGCAGCAAGTCGTCGTCATCGAGCGAGACACCTTTCCACAGCGCCTCACGCTTGTCGTTCACGCTGGCATAGTATTTTTTCAGCTCTTTCTGGTTCTGGGCATAGCAGTCACCAATCATCGAGATAGCCGACACGCCCAGTCCCAACAAATCACAATCGCCCTGGGTGGTATAGCCCTGGAAGTTGCGATGCAAAATCCCGTTACGCTGCGCCACGGCCAGCTCGTCATCCGGCAAGGCAAAGTGATCCATACCGATAAACTGGTAACCTACGCCCGTCAGGGTCGCGATGGTATCTTGCAAAATAGCCAGCTTCTCTTTCGCGGCCGGTAAATCGGCCTCGTTAATCTTGCGCTGGGCGGCAAACAGTTTCGGCATATGGGCATAGTTGAAAATCGACAACCGACCCGGCTTCATAGCCAGTACCTGCTCCAGGGTTTTAGCAAACAGCTCGCGGTTCTGTTTCGGCAGACCATATATCAGGTCTAGGTTGGTCGAGCGGAATCCCAGCTCTTTGGCCCTTTCTACCATGGCAAAAATGAATTCTTCATCCTGCTCGCGGTTAACCAGCTTCTGCACTTCCTTGTTGAAGTCCTGGACCCCGATGCTCAATCGGTTGAACCCTTCTGCCCGCAGGTGATCCAGCATATCAAGGTCGATTTCGCGCGGATCCACCTCGATACTGATTTCGGCATCCGGCGCAAAGTTAAACAGCTCACGTAGCAAGCCCATCAGGCGGCTTACCTGAGGCTTGGTAAGAAACGTCGGGGTACCCCCGCCCCAGTGCAGCTGGCTGACATTACGCTCACCCAGTAACGCCGCCCGCTGGCGGATTTCCTGCTCCAGGGCATCCAGGTACTGGTCGGCCTTGTGCTGATGACGGGTAATAATCTTATTACAGCCGCAGTAATAGCAAAGCTTGTGACAAAACGGGATATGGACATAAAGTGAAAGGTTGCGTTCCGGATACTGCGCACACGCCATATCAAATTCCGCCGGCGTAAAGGCCTCATGAAATTCGAGGGCGGTCGGGTATGAGGTATAACGGGGGCCTGAGTAATTATATTTTTCTATCAGTGCCTGATCCCAAATAATCTGCTCATGTGACATGACTTACTTCCACTCAAGGTCTTGGGGTAAATTGCGAATGCCAAGTGTGCCATAACTTGGTAAAGATGTAGACGTTTTACTTTTTTCAGCTAACTGAAATGATGACTAGCTCAGATTCTTCCCTGGCACCGAGCAAAAAACCTCACCCATCTGTTAGCTTCAGTATAGATGAGGTCTTTCAATCCTATGAAAGGCAGGCGTAACCTAGGCCTTCAGGGCCAAAATAACATCCAGCTCGCGCTTGATGTCATCACCCAGTCGGGCTTCGGCCTTCATTCGCAGAAGGTCCTGCTTCATACGTTCTTTCTTCTGCAACGCCTTGCGGGCATCACCACGGTGCATATCTTTAACCACCAGATAAAGCTCGTTCATCGCCGGATACTGGTTGGCAAAATCAACCTGCTGCTCACCTTGCAGCACTTCCATCAGCTTATACAGACGAATGGAGATTTCCGACATATCGCACTGATCCTGCTTGCCAGCCTCGGCGATAATGAACACGCTATCCATAATGTTGGTATTGCGCTCTTTGATCTTTTCAGCCTGGTGAAGCTCAGCCCGCTCCATAAAAGCCTTGTGGCGTGTCGTTTGCCGATAAAGTTTATACAGCAAATACCCAGCATATGCCGCCAGTACGGCGATCACACTGCCGGCCAGTCCTAGCCAAAGCGTCATATCCTGCAAGGGTTACTCCTTATCGAACGGTTTTTTAGAAAGAGTGATTGTCTTACTTCTCGTCCGAGTTCTCAGCCGAGCCCTCGAACAGACCGAAGTCTGCGTTCTCAAACTGCTCAAGCAGATCATCGTCAGAAGACACTTTGGCAGCCGGAGCAAAATCATCAGCCGTTTGCGGTTCGTCATCTTCCAGCAAACCTAGCTGGTTCATTAGCTGCTCAATACGATCCAATTTCTGGTCAACTTGCTTCTGCAGGCCCGCACCCAGGCTTTCACCCGCTTCAATGCGATCCAACAACACCATTAGCTGAGCATCATTCTCCAGCATCGCCAGCTCTTGCTCGGCACTCAGGCGGCGCTCTTTCTTGGTTGCTGGTTTCTTGGCTTCTACAATCAGCGGAACCGGCTTCTTGCTACCATGACGTGGGTCTTTACGTTTCGCCAGCGTTCTGGCATCCGTCGTCTGCGCTTCCGAGTGGCGGCTACCAGACTTCAGTCCCTTGCGCTTTTTGTCTTTCTGGCGTTTACGGGCTTCCAAATCAATCTGAGTTGTTGATTTTTTTGTAAATTCAGCAGGACCTTCTGATCCTGGCTTACGGCTTCTTTTCTTACGGGTCATTACTGGGTTTTCCTCAGCAAAATTACATCATTTCCAACAAACTCGACTTCCAGGCCATCGCGCTTTGCCAGGTAACGGAAAGTCTCGCGGCTAAAAAAGCTCACGTGGGTTGGGTCGTTCTTGTAATGCCAATGCGCAAAGGCATCGGCATCTGTTGCCAACTTGGTCATAAACCCCAGCCATCCGCCAGGTTTTACCATCGCCGTCAGCAGCCCCCATTCCTTTGCAGGCGTATAAAAGTGTTCGATTGCCTCTGTACAGGTAACAAAGTCATATTGCCGGTCCAGCACGGTCGGATCATGGGCAAAATACGGATCATATATAGCCATATTATACCCCATCTCTGCGAGCATCACGGACAGAGTCGGCCCCGGGCCACTGCCAAAATCCAGCCCGGAACACGATGACGCCCCCAGCCGTTCGACCAGCGGATCGGCAAGCCGACCCAGAAAGCGCCGGTAACCTGGATCATCAGGGTTGTTTTCATGCTTGTCGTAGACCGCCTTCTCATCGTCCGGTGCCAGCAAGGCCTCCGGATCAGCAAATACCAGCGCACACTCCTGACAGCGAAAGTACACCCGGCGCTTGTCCTGGTGGAATGTATCGGCCGAATGGCTTTGGCATAACGGGCAGGGCTGCATGAAAAACTGTCTCCTAATAGCCAACATGCGACACGTCACATATGGCAAGCTGGCTTAAAATGAAGCCGGGTATAATAGCAGATTCGATCGAGAAATGTGCACTTTCGCACCAGGCGTGCCAAAGTGGGGGGTTACTGAAAAGAAAAAAGCGACAGGTGATCACCTGTCGCTCTATGGGCCGCCATTGCTGGCTTTATCCTGTCTAGTCTGTCCTTAACCAGTATGTAAACATCCCGGTCTGACAACAGTCCTTTTGTTATTAGTGCTTTCCCTGCCAACATTGGTTGTTCTTCATCGTCCTGATGAATTCTGACCTTCCTTGCTACTGTTCCCTGTCATGTCGACCATTCCATGATCGGCTTATCCTTAAAGCTCGTTGCCGTCCCGACAACCCAATTCACCATCCTTGTGGGCATGCTTTCCGTCGCACACCAGATTCTTCTATATGAAGCCTTTTCCGTAAGTGTCTACCCTGACGTTCCCTACGCATCATGCGAACTTTCCGGCCTCCTGGCCAGACGTCCTGTGAATCCTTCAGGCTACCTGCCTATGCCGTCTATGGCGCTTTCCTGTCCCTTGCCGCTCTCCCTGTCGACACCGCATACTTTACGCCGATTCAGCACCGATACAAGATTGTCCCTGACGGTTATTTTTTTGGAATATTATTTCAACAATAGTAAGGTATTGATGAATAAGAACTTAGTTGCTATTCCTCTAAAAACTTTCATCATCATCGTCAGCAAGGAATGGCAGATCTCTTACAAGCTACTCAGCTATCCGCGTTTTTTCAGTGTCAGCTGTCATTGAGTTGCAAACCCGGCAGCCTTTACCGCTGCTAAAAAGTAAAAAAGGCAGCCGAGGCTGCCTTTGGATTACTCAATACTGGAATGCTGCGGTTTGTTTAGTGTAAGCCACCTACGTACTGTGACAGGGCGGTTATTTCGTCATCAGACAGTTTTGCTGCTACTGAACGCATCATCGCATTCAAATCATTGCTACGCTGGCCTGCACGGAATTTCTCCAGCTGCAGTTTTACGTATTCGGCATTCTGGCCAGAAATCTTAGGGAAGCCAGACAGGCTGGTACCGTTACCACGCGGGCCGTGACAAGCAGTACACGCGGCAATACCTCGCTCGGCATCACCAAAACGATACAACTGCTGGCCAACTTCGACCGAGGATTCAGGTGTTGTGTTGTCAGAGATAGGTAGGGTTGCGTAGTATGCTGCCAGATCCGCCATATCCTGCTCGGTCAGAGGCATCGCCATGCCGCCCATTACCGGATCGTTACGGCCTTGCTTGCCACCCGTCGTCATCGCTAGCTTGAAATCCTTGAGCTGTTTTTCAAGATAACCGGCGTGCTGACCGGCAATTTTCGGGTATTGTGCCATTATGCTGTTACCGTCTGCACCATGGCAGGCTGCACAGGTCGCGGCTTTCGCTTTTCCAGCTTCTACATCTCCTTGGGCCCAGGCTGAGCAACTGGCAAGAAGAGTCAATATCAGTGCTAATTTCTTCATGACATTCCGTTTATAATTATAGAGCTTCCAGTACCACAGGTAATGCTCAGTTACATGGTATACAATGCGACCACAAACCAAGCACGGTTTTCGTACATTTTACACAATTTCACATAAAAGTAATCAGTCGACTACATGAAGACTTGACGGAGTTAACAGTGAATCAACCTCTCAACTATAGAAATACAGGATTCATCACAAGTGCACCGGACATTCGTCACTTGCCAAACGACACAGGCGTTGAGATCGCATTTGCTGGCCGCTCCAATGCAGGTAAGTCAAGTGCCCTGAACCGCATCACCGATCAGAAAAGCCTGGCACGTACCTCCAAAACACCGGGGCGTACCCAGCTCATTAACATGTTCGAGGTCGTGGACGGCTGCAACCTGATTGACCTGCCGGGCTATGGCTTCGCCCAGGTTCCGCTGGAAATGAAGCTGAAATGGCAGAAATCCCTGGGGGAGTACCTGCAAAAGCGCGAATGCCTGCAGGGCCTGGTGGTGCTGATGGATATTCGCCATCCGATGAAAGACCTCGATCAGCAAATGATCAGCTGGGCTGTCGAAAGCCGGTTGCCAGTCCTGGTATTGCTGACCAAAGCCGACAAACTGAAAAGCGGTGCCCGTAAAAAGCAGCTCATGACAGTACGTAATACTGCGCTCAGCTTCGGTGGTGATGTGCAGGTGGAGGTATTCTCTTCCCTGAAAGGCATTGGTGTTGATCAGGTTCGCCGTAAGCTCGATAGCTGGTTTGCCCCTGAGCTGGCACGTCAGCAAGCATTGCTGGAACAGGAAGAAGCAGCTTCCGACAACGATGCCGAGTAACTGACGTAAGCGAGAGAGTATGGCTCTATGGACGGGGCCATAAAAATTCCCCACCTTCCAGGTGGGGCAACGGGAGAGAAATAGGAGGTTTTTATTTTTGTCCTAAAAGGATCAATGAATTCCCTCACCAACGCAAGTTTTTTATCCCGATTTTGTCTGCTTTTTAATCACATCTATCAGCTTCCCGCCCGCGTTTTCTCGCCCTAAACTCCGTTTTTTAGCCGTTTGGCGACAAAAACACATTCAGTTGTTTTTTGTCGAAAATTAACAGAGGTAAAAACACAAAAGCACTCATGTGCATATGGAAGTTAATTACATTTCTATGAATAAGAAGGCGAAAAAAAAGCCACCCCAAATCGAGGGTGGCATTTTCATGGATGTGTTGGCTAGCCGGTACATTGACCCGCTACCAAAAACAAATATGAACAAGAAGCATGCATGATTATACCGCTCTATTGACAAAAATTAAAGTAATTACTCTAAAATCAGAAGTGCTTACAGCTTACCTTTATTTCTTTCAGGCAATAGCTCACACAGTCAAAATAGATTGATATTAAGCAAATAAGCAACCTAATGCATATTTATTGAGCAATATAGCGATATGAGTAGGCAAAGCATGAAATCAAAGCGGTAAAAAACGGCAGGCGGGAATTTTTGGG
>NZ_JAKRFQ010000078.1 GCF_022347985.1 Photobacterium sp. OFAV2-7 | reverse complement strand
CGATCTCCAGAGTGAACATAACCAAATACCATAGAACAAACCAAATCGAGACGCGGAGTATATACCCAAATGCCTGACACACAAAAGCCGCTCAATCGAGCGGCTTTGTAAGGTCACTATATCGAGGGTGCTTCAGCCCTAAATCAGGCGAAGAATACCCACAGCATCATCAGCGGACAGACAACGCGAACATACCAAGGCCAGATTTTCCAGAACAGCCCCTGTTCTAGCTCAGGATAGCCTTCCTTGATTTCCTGCAGTACCTTGTCACGCTTCCAGACCCAGCCGACTAGCAGGGCAAACAGCATGCCTAGGATAGGCTGGGCATATTCTGTCGTGATAGAGATAACCAGGCCAAACATATCGCCGAAGTTGAACACGATAATGCCAGAGAACAAGGTGATCAGGCCGCCAATCCACCACACGGCAATTTTACGATCCTGGTTAAGCTCTTCAGTTGCACAGGCAACCGGTACTTCCAGCATCGAGATCGATGAAGTCAGGGCTGCAATCACCATCAATACGAAGAACAGTACGCCAATGAACAGTCCGGCCGAGCCCATGGTATCGAACATTGCAGGCAATACGCTAAACACCAGGGTATCTGACGACAGCAGCGCACCGGTATCGCTGTAGATTTCGACACCGTTATGCTGGGCAACAAACATTGCAGGCAGAATGAGCAGGCCAGCAATAAAGGCAACAGAGGTATCAAGCAAGGCAACCTGCGCCGCAGTTTTCGGCAGGTTCACATCTTTTTTGATATATGAGCCGTACACCATCATTGAACAGACGCCCAGCGATAGCGAGAAGAATGCCTGTCCCATGGCACTCACCACCAGACTAGGACTAAAGTGAGAAAGATCAGGCACCAGGTACATTTTCAAACCATCAATGGCACCGTCCTGGGTCAGGATATAAATCACCATAACCACGAACAGCAGCAGCAGCACAGGCATCAGTCGGGTCGACCAGCGCTCAATACCGTTTGCAACCCCGTTGCGTACCACCAGAATAGTCAGCACCATGAAGAAGACCATCAGGGCCAAGTTACGTGAAGCACTGAAAGATTCCAGCCAGTTAGCAGCAGATGTCATGCCAATCGCGTCAAGGATCGGCCCGACAAGATAACCAAACAGCCAGCCTGCAACAATGGCGTAGAAGCTCAGGATCATTGAGACCGCAATCATTCCTGCCACACCAAGCAACGTGGCGATGCCGCGCTGCTGGGGCCATACCGAACGTAGCGATTTAATCGGGTTGGCACTGCCGTAACGACCAATAGTCAGCTCTGCCACCAGCAATGGGTAAGCCAGTGCGAATACCATCAGCAGGTAAACCATCAGAAAGACAGCACCGCCGTTGCTTGCTGCCTGAGTCGGGAAGCCCCAAATATTCCCCAAACCGACAGCAGAACCAGCTGCCGCCAAAATAAAACCTATCCTTGAGCTAAATTGCGCTCTTGATCCACTTGCCATACGAGCTCTCTACACTAGTTGATAATTATTGTGCTGCTATTTGTTATGTCTTATTTCGGGTGTAAAGTTTTGTGTACATTTATAAGAGTATCAATCACACCGTCAACATTGGCAAGTAAAACAGTTTAGGAATAGAATGTGAAGCCCGCGATTCTATTTTTTGATCTATCACTAGCATTTCTCCGTCAAACGCGTTTTTCTGCACATTTATTGGTCAATTTATACTGTTTTGTTTCACCCTTGTTAAAAGTATTGGCAGATATTTCTGCCTGCAAGATAACGTTGGTATTCCTTCTATTTCAATGCAAAATAGAGAGCATATAACTCTTTATTAATCAGATAAGCCATTCACATGGAACAGTTTTATCAAGTACTCGCTTGGGTCGGCGTTTTCTTTTACTGGCTGATCATCGCTGGTGTGACAATGCGGGTTGTGTTTAAGCGCCGCGTCGTGGGCGTATCACTGGCGTGGTTGATGATCATCTATATCATTCCTATCGGCGGCGTCTTTGCTTATCTGCTTGTGGGCGAGCTCAACCTGGGTAAAAAAAGGGCTGAGCGGGCATTGGAAATGTTCCAGCCCTTTGCCGACTGGTTTCAGCGTCTGAATGACTGCCCCGGCCACCAGCCGCAACAGATGAGCCTTCATGCCCGCCCAATCAGTGATTTATGTGAAAATCGGCTGGGCATCCCGGCACTGTGTGGCAATTCACTTTCATTGCAAGACTCTCCGCACAAAATCTTACACTCGCTGATTGAAGACATTCACCAGGCACAGGAAGCGATTCATCTCGAATTTTACATTTGGCACCCGGGAGGCCTGGCAGACGAAGTGGCCGGTGCTCTTATCGTAGCTGCCAAACGCGGCGTCAAAGTGAAAGTATTGCTGGATGCGGCAGGTAGTATGCGCTTTTTCCGCTCCTACTGGCCGAAGTTAATGCGTAATGCTGGTATCGAAATCACTGAAGCGCTGGCAGTATCACCGCTGCGAATGTTCCTACGCCGCCTGGACTTGCGCCAGCACCGGAAAATTGTCGTTATCGACAACAATATCGCCTATACCGGTTCGATGAACCTGGTCGATCCCGAGTACTTTAAGACCGATGCCGGTGTGGGCCAGTGGATTGATGTCATGGTGCGGGTGACAGGGCCGACCGTCTCTGTATTGAACTGTATCCAGGCCTGGGACTGGGAAGTCGAAACGGGCGAACGCTATCTGCCACTGCTCCCTGCCTGTAATCTTCCTTCACCGGCAGACAGCTCAGACATGATCCAGGTGATCCCTTCAGGCCCCGGGATGCCCGATGAAATTATTCATCAGGTACTGCTGCTGAGCATCTATCAGGCGAAAGAGAGCATTGTGATCACCACACCGTATTTCGTCCCGAGCGAGAACCTGCTCCATGCGCTGGAAAGTGCCGCCGAACGTGGCATAAGCGTTCACATTGTTATTCCCGACAAAAATGACTCGATCATGGTTGAGTGGGCCAGCCGCTCCTTCTTTACCGAACTCCTCGCTGCCGGCGTCAACATCCACCGCTTTCACGGCGGACTGCTGCATACCAAGTCCGTTGTGATCGATAACAATCATTGCCTCATTGGTACCGTGAATCTCGACATGCGCAGCCTATGGCTTAACTTTGAAGTCACCCTGGCTGTCGATAACCCTGAATTCACCCAGCAACTGAGCTGGCTACAGCAGGAATACATTAAAGACTCCGCCCATATCGAGCTTAGCGAATGGGAAAAACGTCCGGTGATCAACAAGCTGATTGAGCAGTTCTTCTATATGTTCAGCCCTTTGCTATAAAGGGCTGTTTTACTTTTACATACATCCAGCCAAGCATTCTCTACCTCAGATTCTCACCTATAGCACAACATGGTCTGTTTATTGCTCTTACTAACTGTCTGTCCAGAAGTGAGAGCCGCCATGAAGAAAGTCCATTCCCTGCTAATTGCTTTAGCTTTTACTAGCTTCCCTGCACTGTCCGATATTCAGCTGAGCTTTGGGGTATACACCTCAGACAAGGCAACAGCTATGGTTAAGCAATTTCGTCCAGTGCTTAATGCTCTCGAAGTCAAAATGACAGCAAAACTCAAGGAGCCTGTGCAAATTAGGATGCAAATTTCAAAAGACTACCAGCAGGGACTCAGCAATCTTGTCGAGGGCCGGGTCGATTTCTCACGGTTTGGCCCGAGCTCTTACATTTTGGCCAAGCAAAAGAATCCCGATATTCGAATATTGGCGATCGAGAGCAACAACGGCGGAAAAACCTTTAACGGCGTTATCTGCGTGCACAACGATAGCCATATTCACTCTGCAACTGATCTGGCAGGAAAGTCATTTGCGTTTGGCGACGAGAACTCAACGATCGGCCGTTATCTGTCGCAAAGTTATCTGGCCGACCACAACATTACAGCCAGCAGCCTGGATTCCTACAGCTATCTGGGACGTCACGACAAGGTCGGGGCGGCTGTTGGATCAGAGCAATACGATGCCGGGGCCCTAAAAGAAAGCACCTTCAACAAACTGGTCAAAAAAGGGATGCCGCTTCGCGCTATTGCTCGCTTTGAAAATGTTACTAAGCCATGGATTGCCAGCTCGACACTTGAGCCGAAAATCGCTGTCAGCCTGAAAGAAAGCCTGCTTGAGCTAGTCGAGCCCAAAGCGTTAAAAGCACTGAAGAAAAATGGATTCATTCCCGGTAACGACAGTGATTATGAAAAAATCCGTCTTGCCATGACCGACAACCGTTTCTTTTCTGAGTAGGAGGGTTTATGGCTGCCTATACCAAATCACTGCCTATGTGGCTCAAGTATGCCTTTCTGATCTCACTGATCACGCTGTTGCTAAGCTTCAGTGCCGGAGAAATTGTTCGAGGTTACGAAAGAAATTACCTCGAAGATAAGGTAGACAGGCAGTTACAAAGCTACTTCCAGGCATTATCGTCGACAACCATAGAGGATGTTCTGACCGAAGATGTCCCCCACCTGGAAACCATACTGGAGCAGGCAACCTCTCATAACCCTGACCTTATCTACGTCCTTATCAGTAATGAGGCTGGAGTGCTCTTAGCCAGTTCAGGGCAAGCTCCCGGCGGCAGTAACCCGCTAACGGCCCAGTATCATCGCACTATCATGTTCGAAGGTGAGGTTTTTGGCTCGATGACCCTTGCGCTCAGCAAAGAAAGACTGCTGGCTGACATCAATCACCATGTCGATCAGATACGTTTTATCTCGGCTGCCTCGTTATTGCTGCTTGGTTTTTTCTGCTATTTCCTAACCCATTACCTCCTGCTTTCACCATTAAATAGAATCAACAAACGGTTACTATCCATTGACGGGCTTGCTCTGCCCGTCAAGCCGGATCCGGAGCACTTATCAGAGTTAGCGCGTCTCGACAAATCCGTCAATGTCCTTCAGAAGGTACTAAAGGCACAGAAAGATAAAGAGCGCCAACTTCAGTTAGCAAAGAGACATGCCGAAGAAGCCAACAAGAGCAAAACTGAGTTTATTGCAACCATGAGCCATGAGATCCGAACCCCAATGAATGTCATTCTTGGCTCTCTTGATATTCTCAAGGATGAGTCGCTATCAACAACGGCCAAACATTTCACCACAACGGCGCAGAATGCCGCTAAGTTACTACTAAACCAACTCAACGACATCCTTGATTATTCAAAGCTGGACGCCAACAAAGTGGCTGTCAATAATGCAGCATTTTCGCCGGTAAATACGGCCGAAAATGTTATCGCACTTTTTTCTGAACAGGCGGCAGAAAAAGGCATCGTTCTGGCTTTCCGTTCAGATCTGGCAAGTCAGGCCAGCTTTATTGGGGACGAAGGCAAAATCACGCAGGTGCTAACCAACCTGTTGGGAAATGCCGTTAAGTTCACCGAAAGCGGTACAATTTCGCTCAGCATCACCAGCAAGAAAATACATGACAACACAACCCTCTCCTTCACAGTAGAAGATAGCGGAATAGGAATTGATAAAGGAAAGCTTGGTGCTATTTTGGATCCGTTTGTCCAAAGCGATCCGTCTTTTTCGAGACGTTATGGCGGAGCCGGCATGGGGCTTGCCATCAGCAACAAGCTCCTTGCTATCATGGGAGGGAAGCTCGATATCAACAGCAGCCTGGGGAAAGGCTCAATTTTCTCGTTCCAGTTAACACTCAAGCCTGCCGATAACACCAACAACAAGAGCAGCTACACACCCGTTGTCCCGACCCTCCAACAGCAGGCGTTGCCGATATTACTGGTAGAAGACAGCCCATCCAATCAACTGATTGCCAAGACTTTGCTGGCCAAGTATGGATTTCAAGTCAATACAGCCAATAATGGCCTTGAGGCTGTTCAAGCGATGAGAAACAACAAGTTTGCTCTGGTACTGATGGACCTGCAGATGCCCGAAATGAACGGGCTTGATGCCTGCAGTGAAATACGCAAGCTGACCAATGCCGAAAAGCAAGTCCCCATCGTTGCCATGACAGCCAATGTCAGTGACACAGACAAGCGGCAATGTTTGTCCGTCGGAATGGACGACTTTCTTACCAAGCCAATAGATATAAACAAAATGCTTCAGGTTATCTGCTATTGGTTGGGACGAAATCATCAGGACACCGCCCTTTATTCGCAGGTTTCCTAGGCTGGCAATAGAAAGATAGTGAAGATGAATAATTCTGAAAATTCTAGCCTGAATTTTGCATTAGTATTAGAACCGGAATAGCTCAGGCGGCTTAAAAAAGAACTTTTTGACACAAAAAATCGATTACATCGTTAAAAGTTCGGTTAGAATGTCAAAAATCTGACGTGAGTGATCACATTTTGGCATTCATGTTGTTTATAGAATCCGGACTACAATATACAAAAACATGTACATAAAATGCTGATTTAATACTAAGGCTCACTATTTGCCTCAATTTAAATGTCAGCTCTGTTTTATCGATAACCACCATGAGGTATCAGGATGTCCGTTAGGTTGTCACAAGCTGTAACTGGCTTATATATTGTTCTATGCATTTTTGCGTCTACGTCAGCTCTCGCCTATGAGACAACGCTAACAATCACAGGCCAGAATTCATCAGGGCATGAGGTTAATGTCACCCTTACCCGTTCTCAACTAGAAGAATTACCGCAAACTTCCCTGACAACCCACCTGCCTTGGATCAAGGAACAGGCTGAATTTTCAGGCGTCAAGCTGACAACCTTGCTTAACGCATATCAGCTAGAGCCAACCGAAATTTTAATGAGCGCCCTAAACGACTACTCGGCCTCTTCTAGCTGGAAACACATCAGAAAATACGAACCGATTATTGCGATTAAGAAAAACGATCAATACCTGAAAATCCGCGACTACGGACCCTATTGGCTGGTTTTTTCAATCGACAAGTATCCAGAGCTCAGTCAACGTAAAAATTTGGCCAAAATGGTCTGGCAGCTGGAAACCATCAAAGCGGAATAAGCTATGATCCGAAGCAGTTCTACAAGTTCCAAGAAAAAATGTGTCAAGATGATTTTGTATATCATCACCCCGCTTTTGATATTAAGTACGCTGGTTGCTGTCAATCACCTGAAGAGCAATTCGGAGGTTGTATCCAAAAGCCAAAATGAAGCGATATGGTTCGTTCTGCAGCTAACTAAGGAATATTCAGAATTTATCTACCAGTTGCAAAACTACCAATTCGGCAAAAGTAACCATAACGAAATGATGATCCAGTACGAAATTCTCTGGAGCCGCTATAACACCATCATCGACAACAGCATGATTATACATCTTGATCATTTCAATGGTGCTCTAGATAAAATTAACTCACACTTTGAAATGCTTCAATTACAGGAGCCTCGATTACTCAACCTACCCTCAACCCATGAAACTCAGGCTTTGCTACAACGGTTCAGAGCCGACTATGAAGAGCTGATCGTGTTTCTCAACTATAAATTCCGACTTGCTAGTGGGGATTTGGAAGAAAGGATCAGGGCAATTTCCGAAGTTGAAACCGTCATTCGTTACCTGCTCCTGACAACCCTGCTAATGGGAGCCCTGATGGCTTATCTCCTATTGCGAGAATCCCAGTCCCATCATGCACTGGCAATGAAGGACTCCCTGACAGGCATAAACAACCGACTCTGGCTCAACCAAAAACTGCGCGATTTGGAACAGACCAATACCTCATTTCATTTTTACCTAATTGATTTGGATGGATTTAAGCGGATCAACGATACGATGGGTCACCACGCTGGCGATGAATTGCTGGTCGAAGTTGCCCGGCGACTGTCGAAGCTACGCTGTAAACATTATTGTGCTGCGCGTATGGGCGGCGACGAATTTGCAGTCATTGAGCTTTGCCAGCCGACAGGTAACAACAACTCTTGCATCACTGAACAGTTGACGGAGATCTTTAGCAAACCAGCTATGTTTGCCGGCTCATTTCATTCGATTTCAGCCAGCATAGGGGTCAGCCAATTTCCAAAAGAAGCCAAATCTGTCTCTCAAGTGCTGAAGCAGGCAGACTTCGCGATGTACGAAGTCAAACAACAAGGAAAGGATGGCCTGCTGCATTACCGCACATTATCTTCGTTGCCAGATAACCAACGCGTGATAAGCTAAAGCTGCTTAGTTACTGCCCATGGGACGGGTTAAAGACATAAAAAAAGCGGTCAGATGACCGCTTTTTCATTAGGAATAATTTGCTTTTCTATCAGCTTACATTGCTGCAGTGTAGATAGCAGAAATCTCTTCGTGAGTCGCTTGTTTAGGGTTAGTGAAACCACAAGCATCTTTCAGCGCATTGTCAGCCAGAACAGCGATATCTTCTGCTTTAGCACCTAGCTCTGTAAGACCAGCAGGGATACCTACATCTTTAGACAGAACCTGAATCGCTTCTAGTGCCGCTTCTGCACCCTGCTCAGCAGTCATGCCTTCAACCTTCACACCCATTGCTTTTGCAACATCCAGCAGACGCTCAGGGCAAACCTGTGCGTTGTAGCGCTGTACGTGTGGAAGAAGAACAGCATTACAAACACCGTGTGGAAGGTCGTAGAAACCACCTAGCTGGTGTGCCATTGCGTGTACGTAACCCAGAGAAGCATTGTTGAACGCCATACCCGCCATGAACTGCGCGTAAGCCATTTGCTCACGTGCTTCCAGGTTCTGACCATCTTCTACTGCAGTACGTAGGTGCGCCTGGATAAGCTCGATCGCCTTGATAGCTACCGCATCGGTAATTGGCGTTGCCGCAATAGACACGTATGCTTCGATAGCGTGAGTCAATGCATCCATACCTGTTGCTGCAGTCAGAGACGCTGGCTTAGCAAGCATTAGTTTAGGATCGTTAACAGACATCAGTGGAGTTGTGTTCTTGTCAACAATCGCCATCTTGATGTGACGCGCTTCATCAGTGATGATGCAGAAACGAGTCATTTCAGAAGCTGTGCCCGCTGTTGTATTGATTGCAATTAGCGGAAGCTGAGGCTTCGCAGACTGGTCAACACCTTCGTAGTCAGCAATCTTGCCACCGTTAGATGCAACAAGCGCAATACCCTTCGCACAATCGTGTGGAGAACCACCACCTAGAGAGATAACGAAGTCACACTCGTTCGCTTTTAGCAGCTCAAGACCAGCTTCAACGTTACCAATTGTTGGGTTTGGTTGTGTACCGTCAAAAACAACAGACTCAACTTCACGATCACTTAGCAGATCCGCAACCTGCTTCACCATGCCGATTTGGCTTAGGATTTTATCGGTAACGATTAGTGCTTTTTTAAAGCCTTGTGCTTTAATCGCATCTGCAGCTTCAACTAGGCAGTCTGCACCCATTAGGTTAACTGTAGGGATAAAAAATGCACTGCTCATATCTAATTCTCCATAATTATCAAATACTAATTACTTTAACCAACTAACCCGTCTATCTCTTTTCGGATTAAAACGCTACCTGTAATGAGTATCCCACATACCCCATTCGGGCTAGGCATACATATCTAACACTTTCAAAATGTGCAACAATTTGATCTCGGACAATTTATGAAAAAAAGTGACTGGTCAGCGTTGTATTTTTTGAATTCGATCACTTTTTCACTAAAAATGCACCCACAATTGTTTACCCATGGAAACATTCTCTTTCGTATTGTCATAGATTAAGGGGGAAAACTGAGAGTTCTCGCACACAAAAAAGCGCTGAAACATGTCAGCGCTTTATCCTGGTTTTTCCGGAGAAGGAATTGGAGGTTATTGACGGATCCAAGCATCTTCCCATGCCGAACCAAAACCTGGCTCATAATGGATAGCCGAGTCGATGTTACACCAGCCGCCTTCCGGGAATGGACGACATTGATAGATGCTGCCATCACGCCCCAATACCAGTGTTTCACCCGGGACATACTGACCGATGCCTTCAGGGTAGGCATAATCATAATTGCCCCCTTCTGACGGGGCCTTCACTGTGACAGACTTAGTTTCAACCAATTTGTGTTCGGCATCTTGCTCGGCGGCATATACCTCAATGGTGAAATCCCCCAACTGGGAGGTGAACACTGTCAAGTCGATCTCGCCGTTGTCTACAATATCACTCGCCAGTGACAGCTGATGACCCGTACTGTCCAGCAGCTTCATATTGATAAGATAGCGGCCTTCGGATTCAACAGCGGCACTGATATATGCCAGCCCTTCTTCATTCTGGGTATATTCATCCTGCAGGCCTGTCACCGTTACAGGTGCCGGTTCGATTGTATCGCCGTCGCGAACATCTACCGCATAG
>NZ_JAKRFQ010000748.1 GCF_022347985.1 Photobacterium sp. OFAV2-7 | reverse complement strand
CTTTTAGTGACTTTTTAGCGATGGGTGGCTACGCATCTTATGTCTGGGCAGCCTATGGTATTTCCTTTGCTGCTCTGCTGTGGATCTTATTTTCAAGCCTGAGTAAAAAGCGCCGCCTGGCGGCAGAAATCAAGAACAAAATCGCTCGTGAGCACCGTATTAAAGAAGCGAAAAAACTGGAGAACACACTATGAACCCGAGACGTAAAAAACGCATGACGTTAGTGTTGGCGTTGGTTGTTGGCCTCGGCGCAACGGTTGGCTTGATGCTGTATGCGTTAAACCAGAATATGGATTTATTCTATACCCCGACCGAGCTGGTTAACGGCAAGCCTGATGGCACCAAGCCTGAAGTCGGTCAGCGCCTGCGTATCGGTGGTATGGTTGTTACGGGTTCGGTCGAGCGTGATCCTCAGTCGCTGCAAGTTCGCTTTGACGTGGCCGATGTTGGCCCGGCTGTGACCATTAAATACGACGGTATCTTGCCGGATCTGTTCCGCGAAGGTCAGGGTATCGTCGCTCAGGGTGTACTGGTAAATGCCACCACCATTGAAGCTCACGAAGTACTGGCAAAACACGATGAAGAGTATATGCCGCCGGAAGTGGCTGAAGCGATGAAGAAAACTCACGAACCTCTTCAATATACCGAAGAACAGATGCAGGGCAGTGTTCAATGATTGCAGAACTGGGGCATTTTAGCCTGATTATTGCGCTGGGTTTGTCGATCCTCGCAAGTATCTATCCATTGTACGGGGCCTCTGTCGGCAACCAGTCAATGATGCGCATGGCGCGTCCGTTGACATACGGTGTATTCGGCATGCTGTTGTTGTCATTCGTCGTGCTGTGCTGGGCGTTTTATACTAACGATTTCACCGTGACCTATGTGGCGAGTAACTCGAACAGTCTGTTGCCGTGGTACTACCGTATTACTGCTGTTTGGGGCGCACACGAAGGTTCGCTGTTGCTTTGGGTGCTGATCCAGGCAGCATGGGCTGCTGCTGTGGCTATGTTCAGCCGCGGCATGCCGCTAGAGTCGGTATCGCGTGTTTTGGCGGTAATGGGTATGATTTCAGTAGGCTTCCTGCTGTTCATCATCATGACTTCCAACCCGTTCCTGCGTACCTTGCCATTCTTCCCGGTTGACGGTCGCGACTTGAACCCACTGCTGCAGGATCCGGGGCTGATTATTCACCCGCCGATGCTGTACATGGGTTATGTGGGCTTCTCTGTTGCCTTTGCTTTTGCGATTGCCTCTTTGATGACAGGCCGTCTGGATACCGCATGGGCGCGCTGGTCTCGTCCTTGGACAATTGCCGCATGGTCATTCCTGACACTGGGTATTGCACTTGGCTCATGGTGGGCCTACTACGAACTTGGCTGGGGCGGCTGGTGGTTCTGGGATCCGGTCGAAAACGCCTCATTCATGCCATGGCTAGCCGGTACAGCCTTGATGCACTCGCTATCTGTGACAGAAAAGCGTGGTACCTTTAAAGCCTGGACGGTACTGCTGGCAATCTCGGCGTTTTCGTTGAGCCTGCTGGGCACTTTCCTGGTCCGTTCTGGTGTTTTGGTTTCTGTGCATGCTTTCGCCTCCGATCCGGCACGTGGCATGTTCATCCTTGGCTTCCTGATTGTGGTCATTGGCGGCTCCTTGCTGCTCTACGCCCTGCGAGGCGGTCAGATCAGATCACGTGGTAACTACAGCCTGTTCTCGCGTGAGAACCTGCTGTTGGCTAACAACTTGCTGCTGGTAGCTGGCCTGCTGGTTGTATTGATTGGTACCTTGCTGCCACTTATCCACAAGCAGATTGGCCTTGGCTCCGTATCCATAGGTGTGCCGTTCTTCAATACCTTGTTTACCTGGCTGATGATCCCGTTTGCCTTCATTCTGGGTATCGGCCCGCTGGTACGTTGGAAGCGTGACAATATTTCTAATATCACCAAGCCGATGATTATTTCGGCTGCGATTACGCTACCGTTCTCGTTCCTGGCCATTCTGCTCTTTACCGACAGCATGGAGCCGTTGGCGGTACTTGGTCTTGTTATGGCTATCTGGATTGTGGTGATGCACAGTTTTGAGCTGTACCAGCGTGCGACGCATCGCCATAGCCTGCTGAAAGGACTAGGCAAGCTTGGTCGCAGTCACTGGGCAATGGTACTGGGTCATATTGGCCTGGCCGTGTCTGTGATCGGTATTACCCTGGTTTCAAATTACGATATTGAGCGTGATGTGCGCCTGGCGCCGGGAGGAACGGTTCAGGTTCAGGGATATGATTTCCATTTTGCAGGTCTGCGTGATGCCGATGGTCCTAACTACGATGGTTATATTGCAGATTTCAATATTACCCGTAACGGCAAGTTTGTTACCGAGCTGCATGCCGAGAAGCGTTTTTATACCGTGGCCGGTTCAATGATGACCGAGGCAGCTATCGACAGCGGCGTTACCCGCGATTTGTATGTTGCTATGGGTGAGAAGCTAGGTGATGGTGCCTGGGCTGTACGAATTTACTTCAAACCGTTTGTAAACTGGATCTGGTTTGGCTCGGTGTTGATGGCGCTGGGTGGAGCTATTGCAATTAGTGACAAGCGTTACCGTTTCCGTAAACAAGCTAAGGTAGGCACAGCTAAAGCTGCCAAGAAAGC
>NZ_JAKRFQ010000747.1 GCF_022347985.1 Photobacterium sp. OFAV2-7 | reverse complement strand
TTTCCCTTTGCCAAAAGCAAAAGCCAGTCTATAGGAAAAATTGGTGATATCTATCACCTTAAAGAACTTTTCTTTAATGCCTACCCCCATCAGAACTACCTGTTCGAGCCGCAGACCAAGCACTATACCTGCCATGGTGATCTTTGGGATTTTATGTATGAACGCTCCGAAGATAACGGTACCCACCTACTTCCACTAACACTTGAAATGGGCTCATGGCGCTGGGTTCGCAAGAACCCACTCCAACTTGGCGACCGACTGGGCCTTTTCCATCCGATGAAACCACACCGTATACAGCGCGTTCTTCGTACCCACCTGACTCTACTGGAATTTTTGATGAATGCGGCCTATTCTTATCAATCTTGGTATAACAGTGATCTCACCCCGGCTTTTGCCAGTAAAGCCCGAGCGCTATGGTATTCCGACTCATCATTAACGGAGTAATTTAATGGAGATTCAGAAAGATAGCCCGAGACCTATCGTGCTGATCCGTGGCTTGCTCCGAGAACAGCGTCACTGGGGCCAATTCTATGAAATGCTCTGCCAGCACTATCCAGAGCGTCCGGTCATTTGTCTTGATCTAGCCGGTAATGGTGCCCGTTTCCAGGTTACTTCCCCTTCTTCAATTCGTAAAATGGTCAACGATTTGCGGGTTCAACTGCGGCTCAAAGATGTTAACCTAGATGCTATCGATATCATATCCATTTCGATGGGCGGCATGATCGCCGTTGAATGGATGACTAGCTATCCCAATGAAGTTGATTCCACCGTCTTAATTAACACTAGTGCACGGCCCTACTCCCCGTTTTATCAGCGATTAAACTGGCAGAAATTGCCTACCATTTTCAAAATACTTTATAGTCCGCCGGAAGAGAAAGAAGCGCTTATTTTGGCACTCACGTCCAACAATCTACATCAGCACCAAGGTACGCTCAAAGAGTGGATAAAATTGCGCGAGCAATACCCGGTCAGCACACGTAATACATGGGTTCAGCTGCAGGCTGCCGCCCGATATCGGGTACGATATTCACCTACCAAGCCTGTTCTGTTACTAGCCTCAGAACAAGACCAGTTGGTCAATGTAGCCTGTAGCAAGGCACTGGCCTCAAACTGGCACCTACCGCTGTTTCTTCACCCGGATGCCGGTCATGACCTCCCACTTGACGAGCCTGAGTGGCTCTGCGAACAAATCGAAGCTTTCTACCAGCAACAGCCACACTGAGAACTCTCTCAATTATATGAACGGAAGATGAACTAGGCCCTCACATCCTATTCAGTCCCTTCAAAGCATAATTCTCTCAACAATTAAGCCAGTTACGAATTTGAGAGGAAATTATGAATCCGATTAGTATTGTTGTGATTACCCTAAACGAAGAGAAACGTATCGGCCGTTTGCTTGAAGATCTAAGCAAGCAAAGTCACCAGAACTTCGAAGTTATCGTGGTCGACTCCAACAGTGATGATAATACCTGTGAGGTAGCACAGGGATTTGATAAAGCCTTGCCGGCCCTGACCGTTCACAAGATGGAAAGTCGAGGAACCAGCCTAGGTCGCAATACCGGTGCCAAGCTTGCTTCCCATGAGCGTCTCTTATTTCTTGACGCAGATGTCCGTCTGGAGCCGACATTTCTGACCAATGCCCTCCACCAACTTGAAAAACGCAAGCTCGAAGTGGCCGGTGTGTATATGAGTGCCGAAGAGCTTTCACTTGGCTACCGTCTTGGCTACGGACTGTTCAATGCCGGGCTGTACGCTACATCCTTTTTCTTCCCGACATCAGTCGGTGCCTGCCTATTTTCAACCAAACGGGCCCATGAGGAAATTAATGGCTTTGATGAAGAGATCGTTCTTTGCGAAGACTGTGACTACGTACGCAGGGCTTCCGAAACCTGGCGCTACCGAATGCTTCCTATCAGCTTCTGGTTTGATCCTCGTCGACTCGAACAGGATGGATTTTTCAAGATGGGGCTAACCTACCTGAAAGCCAATGTGCGCCGCTTTTTTTTCGGAGAAATGCGCAACAACGAAATGAGCTATGAGTTTGGCCATTACAAGGACGCAGATAACAAATGCTAAATGCCAGCTGGTGGTGGTTCTTCGGCGGTAGCTTTCTCGATGCACTGATAGGGCCCAACCTCTTTTTTCCCGGAGAGCCCTTCTTGCTTGCAGCAGGCTACCTGCTAAGTAGCGGCGCAATGTACGGTGTCATATCCGTACTCCTTGGCGGCCTTATTGGCGATCAGCTCAGCTATTTCATCGGTCGCCGTTATGGCGTTAATGGACGCCGCTGGCTCTGCCATCGTGTTCCTAAAACCCGGAGACCCATTGCCAGAGCCCGGCTAGTACTAAGAAAACGCGGCCCTTTGGTGGTCGCTATAGCCCGCTTGCTGGGACCGGTAGCCTGGATAATGCCCTTCCTGGCTGGCAGCTACGCGCTTCCCTGGATGACCTTCACGGCATACTCATTAATCGGTCTTTTTATCGGTGTCGGACAATTTGTATTTGCCGGTTATTTGCTGGCGCAAGGAATCGAGTTAATGCCAGATCTCGCCACTATTTCCCTGTTCCTGAAAGAACATAGCTTATTAGTCGTGGCTATTTTTATTGCTTCAGTGATCAGCCTGATGCTCTACCGAACAAAGAG
>NZ_JAKRFQ010000746.1 GCF_022347985.1 Photobacterium sp. OFAV2-7 | reverse complement strand
TGAAGTTTCGATGGCATAGCCGTCATGGGGGTACCCCGGCGGGATATATAAGATATCGCCAGGCTCGAGAATTTCATCAATGATAGGATCAAAGCCTTTGATTTGGCGCAGTGCCGGGTGTCCGAACTCTTCTTCATAATCGTCAAGTTTAGGGCCGACACGCCAATGTCGTTTACCAGAGCCCTGGGTGATAAAGACATCATATTGATCGATATGCGGGCCGACACCGCCTCCCGGGGTGGAGTAGCTGATCATCAGATCGTCAAATAGCCAGCTAGGCAGTAGGCGAAACGGGGTGACAAGCTTAGCCGCTCCTTCATGCCAGTGGTTTGCTGCCTGAACAACAAAAGACCAGTTGTCTTCCGGCATATTTTCAAAGTTCAGCGGACCGTGGGAAACCTCCCACTTATCACCACGCATTGCAACATATCGTGAGTCGACTTCCTCCTCCATTGCCAGCCCGGCCAGCTCATCTGGACTGATTGGATCTACAAAGTCTTTGAAGCCCCCCTTTATGACAGTGGGCTTCTTTTGCCAGTACTCGGACAGGAATGTTTCAAAGGAGAAAGTCAGCTGGTACATAGTGCCATTAAATTGATGTGTATTTGTCGCGATTATAGCGCATTCCGCATCACCGGGTGATGAGGAATGCATTGCTACAGTGAGTATAGCGCGCGACCTATTACCATGATTACTCGGCAGGCAGCTGACGAAGCAGCGGGAAAGCGGCTTTTTGCTGTTCATGGCTAACTACGAAACCGACAAGGGTCTCGGAGTCTTGCTCAAATGCCTTGGCAATATAGCCATCGCTATCTTGGGTGATTTCCCAGCTTACATCGGAACGGGTTGTCTGTCCCGACAGGTTAAGCGGGAACCATGGCGTTTTGGCTTTGACCAGGCTGGCTGGCAATCTTACCGGTGTAGGATTGCCTGACAGGGTTTTTGCCAATGCCATTGCCGAGAGCATGGTCGGTTGTAAAAATGCCCTGATCTTTCCGCCTAACTCGGCACAATCACCTAAGGCATAGACGCCATTCGCTGATGTTTTAAGGAACTCATCCACAATAATCCCTTGGTTTACGGCAATGTTAGCTTGCTTGGCTAAGCTGATATTTGGTTTTAGTCCCATCGCGGCAATAACAACGTCGGCTTCGATAATGCTCTGATTGTTGAATTGAACCAGTAGCTGCTGGTGGTGACGGTTAACTCCTGTCACTGCCGAAGAGAGTTTCACATCGACACCTTTTTCAGTCATGGTCTGAAATACTTCGGCACCCATAAACGAGGGAAGCAGTGTCGGCATAATACTGCCAGCTCGGTCGCAAATGGCGACTTGTTTTCCGGCTTCGGCAAGATCCATTGCGATCTCCGTACCGATCAGCCCTGCTCCGAGAATAAGTACAGACTTGGCCGTAGCAATCTTGTCCTGATGACTGGCATACTCGCCCAGACTATTAAGCGTTACGATTTCATCTGTTGCATTACCGTCAAAAGGCGGTACAAAAGACGAGGCACCTGTGGCCAATACCAGCTCTGAGTAGCTGACAGTTTTATCAGCCAGTTGGACTGTTTTTGCTTCGGTATCTATAGACTGAACCCGTGTGTAGGCGAGCAGTTCAAAGCTGTAAGCATTGGCAAAGTCTTTAGCCGATTGCTTGATCAAGTCACTAGCAGTCTGCTTGCGGGAAAAGACATGGCTCAGTTCAGGCTTGGAATAGTCGTCACCACTGTCCGCGGTAATGACGGTGACCGGCGTCTCGTTATCAATTTTACGAAGTGATTTCACCAACTGGTAAGCGGCAAAGCCGCTACCAATAACAACAATATGTTTATCCATTACTCGCGTCCTCAGGCAATAGGTTCAAAGACTTCTTTACCGATACCGCAGTCCGGGCAAAGGAAGTAGTCCGGTACGTCATTCCATGCGGTGCCCGGTGCAACGTCTTGGTTTGGCTCACCTAGCTCTGGGTCGTAAACCCACTGGCAGACAGTGCAAATCTGCTTTTCAGTGTTATCGACAGCTGGGGCATTTTCTGCCGGAGCGCTGTTATTGCTTTTCACTGTTGCTGGCTGGGCGATAGAGACTTCCGCCTTTGCGCTTTCGTCAGGTTGTGCAGTGTTCGCTTCAGCTGCAGCGATAGGCTGTAGTGCCCACTCCCGTGCAATTTTACGTCCGTGCTCGCGGCATTCTTCTAACGCTTTGCCATCAGGACGCCATTTGGTTTTCATGCCTACGGTTGTGAAGAAGCCAGCGTCCGTCAGGCGGGCGTGGATACGGTCAACAGCGCCGCCGTTCCATCCATAGCTGCCAAATGCTCCTGCTTTCTTCCCCTTGAAGCGCAAGCCTGTGATTTCTTCTAGCATGCCGGCGATTTTAGGCATCATGACGTTATTCATTGTCGAGGAGCCAACCAGAATACCTTTCGAGCAGAATACATTGGCCAGGATCTCATTTTTGTCGTGGCGAGAGACGTTGAAGATCTTAACCGCAACATTTGGATCAGCTTCAGTAATACCTTGTGCAATACCGTCAGCCATCATGCGAGTGTTGTTTGACATAGAGTCGTAGAAGATAGTGATTTTGTTTTCTTTGTACTCATCAGCCCATTCCAGATACTTATCGATGATCTGAGTTGGGTTATCAC
>NZ_JAKRFQ010000745.1 GCF_022347985.1 Photobacterium sp. OFAV2-7 | reverse complement strand
TGATTCTCGAACTCGCTGAACCGTTGCTTCAAAATGATTTAAATTGCCCTGATTGTTGGTGTAAACAAACAGGGCATTATTGATCTTACCACCCAGCTTCGACTAAGCCTCATAACCTGGAGCTAGCATAGCGCTGTTAACCTGGTATAGCGCCTGCGGATTTGCCAACGCCAACTGATAACCAACACATTTGTGTAACTTGCCGTCTTTGCTGCAGTCGACCTCCCACTTGCGCAGAAGGTATCCGGCGAGCGCAGCACGCGCTTCGATGATTCTTTTGCCATCTTTCATTTCGTAATCAAGTTCAATGGCTTCAGGGTTATCCTGCTGAGGGTGGGGGATCAGTTCGAGCTCGATAAATTTTTGCCACTGACGATCTTCGCTCGCTAGCTCATGGTTGGCTGGCGATTCGTCAATAATGCGTGCTGATACAACCCTGTTGCAAACGACATCCATAAACCGTGCGTTCTTGCGATCATAAGAGCGGACATGCCAACGGTTACCAGAATCAACCAGGCTGTGTGGTACAATCTCACGTCGACCCTTTCCGCTGGACGTCGAGATGTACTCCACTTCAACTGCTTTGTTGCGATAAATACCCTCACACAGCACCGCCATAATTGCCGTTTTCGGTATAGTCAGTGATTCAGGTGATTCGCAGCTGATCGGAAACTCCTGGAAACCAGAAAAGCCATCGCCGTAGCCCAGCGATACGGTAGCAAGAGTTTTCTTGAGATCCAGATTAAACAGTGGAATGAATGCTGGCTGCTTGTAATACTTCTTTGAGCGCATATCCAATTTCAGGTTGTCAGACGCTATCTCTTTATACAATGCGAAGTCGCGTGTTGTAGCAGCATGCCCGACAGCAAAGCGATCAATTAGATCCTTACGGGTGACCTCCCCCAGGAAATAGAGTGCAAAGTCAATGAAGGCAAGCCGTTCGCGTTGTGCCGAACCAATGGCATCCAGTTTCTTGGTGATATCCATAATGTGATCGTGTTGATGTAAAGACATGGTTATTTATCCAGTATTCCATATGCAGACTAATATATACCGAAAATAAGTAGATGCAAGACCTGAAACCAGCATTGCCCTTTTTTATTACGTTTGTTCGTTGTTTAGTCGATTTTGAACTGGACCGCAGCGTAAATATGCACAGAGTGTCGTCAGGTATCAAATAGCAATCGATGCCGTCGAAGTAATTGAAATAAAGGCTAAAGCAATAGTGAAAAGTTATCTTGTTTATGGAGAATAGGCGAGTGAATGAGAAATATTGCAGTGTGAGTGATTAGCAGTGTGGCGTGTAGACAGTTACGTCTATGTCATCAGAACAGCGAACACAGCAGATTAGGTAGTGGTAAAAAGTGATATTGACAACAAAACAGCTTACGCAAGCGTATGGTGTAATGCTTCAGGGCTTGGTAAGTCTCGATGACAACTTGAGGCAAGGTGCATTGGTATATATCGAGAGCCTGATGCTGGAACAAGGAATAAAGCGAGAAAAGTATCTGTCACTTGATGATCTCAATGGCCATTATCCTTATATTTGCATGGGCTCTTACATGCCTATTGATTTTTTCAATGTCGATTCCCCATGCACAAGGGTGGCTTGTAATGATCAAAACTTTAAGCCGATTAGCCTGAAGCTCTGCACCGTTATTCAGGATAATCATAAACCGGTTCACCGCTGGCAAACGGTTGGCACATTCCGGTGTGATGACATACTTGACGCAATTCATATGCTGCTTGAGACACTCAGTAACGACGACATTTTTAGGCAGTGCGTAAGCTGCAACAAGATTCGTCCTGCAGGGTATCTGAACAGTGAGCAGGTTTGCGATTGCTGTAGTGATGCGATGCTGGGTGTTGCCTGATCAAAAGCCCTCCCACTTCCCGAGCAGGTGTTACACTTCATAATACCTTTCAGTTCATCCTGCCGGGAGTCTGTAATGATGGCTACAGTGCAACGAATAACTACTTCACTATTAGTTACATTCAGGAAAGCTCGTAACTTTATCAAGCTGTTAGTGATTTCAATTTCGATAGTGTTTGGTTCACAATCACTTGCAGCAAAGCCTCCACTTTCTGTGGCGATTTCAGTCGATATGCCTCCCTATGTTATTAACCAGGCGATAAGTGGATTGCAGGTCGATATCATCAAGTTGGCGCTGGATGGTTATGACATTCGTTTTGTACAGATGCCTTTTGGCGAGATCCAGACCGCGGTTCAGAAAGGGATTGCAGATGTGGGTGTTGGTGTCTTAGAGGATGATAGCGGGGTATTTTACTCTGATCATTTCATTACTTTCGCCAATGTTGCTGTGAGTAAAAAAGCCAGTAGTAAAGAGATTGAACAGGTGGCTGACTTGAAAGGTCACTTGGTATTGACCTGGCAGAATGCGTACTTGGAATTAGGGGATGCATTCGAGCAACTGTACTCACCTCAGTCGCCGGAGCGGGAGAACTATATCGAGGTTGCCGATCAGGCAGATCAGGTCCGAATTTTCTGGCAGGGCAATAACCGTATCGCAGTGATTGATAGGAGTATTTTTACCTACTTCACCAAAGCGTTAGGCTACGCAGCGGATGAAGCGACGTTTCATTATGTGTTCCCGTCAGTAACGAGCTTTCAGGCCAGTTTTAAAGAAGCCA
>NZ_JAKRFQ010000744.1 GCF_022347985.1 Photobacterium sp. OFAV2-7 | reverse complement strand
CCAGGACCCAGGACCCAGGACCCAGGACCCAGGACCCAGGACCCCAAAAAAAAGCGCCGGAGATCACTCCGGCGCTTTTTTGTAGGCGTATCAGATTATGTGTTAGCCTAGCAGCAGGCTATCATCCGCCAGCTCTTCACCGCGAACCTTGCTGAACATTTCAAGCAGCTGTTTCACATCCATGTTTTCTCTTTCTTTCCCCTGGACATCCAGCACGATTTCGCCCTGGTGCAGCATTACAGTACGGTCTCCGTAGGCAAGGGCATCCTTCATTGAGTGGGTAACCATCATGACGGTTAGGTCAAACTCCTCGACCACTTTTTTGGTCAGTGCCAGAACGAAAGCAGCCATGCGTGGATCCAGAGCGGCGGTGTGCTCGTCGAGCAACAAAAGTTTGCTGTCGGCCAGTGAGGCCATGACCAGACTGACGGCTTGGCGCTGACCACCGGAAAGGAGGCCGATATGGTCACCCAGGCGGTCTTCGAGGCCGAGGCCAAGAATGCTGATACGTTCCTGAAAGAGCTTGCGGCGCTGTGACGACAGAGCCAGTTTCCAGCTTCGTTTGCTGCCGCGTTTGTAGGCGAGTGCCATGTTTTCTTCGATTGTCAGCGAGGCACAGGTGCCAGCCAGCGGATCCTGAAAAACACGGGCGGCATACTGCGCGCGTTCATGGACCGATTTATGGGTCACATCAATATCGTCGATAAGCACCTGGCCGCCCACCATTGGGGTCTCCCCGCTAACGGCACCCAGCAGCGTTGACTTGCCCGCGCCGTTGGATCCGATCACGGTAACGAACTGCTTTTCAGGCACGGCAAGCGAAACACCGCGAAGGGCCTGGTTTTCCAATATAGTGCCTTCATTGAAGGTAACGCGGATGTCATTTAATTCAATCATCTATTTTTACCCTCTGAGCGGCTCAAGCCAGCTTTTTTGCCGTGCTAGCTTGTTTCTTCTTGCGCTGAATGGTGGTTTTCATTTTCGGCGCAATGAGTGCGACGGCAACCAGCAACGCGGTGATCAAGTTGAGATCCGAGGCTTGCAGGCCAAACATACCGCTGCTTAATGCAAAGGCAACAGCCAGACGGTACAGAACCGAGCCAAGGATAACGGCAACCACGGCCACCCAGATTTTGCGTCCCGGGATCAGGGTCTGGCCGAGGATCACGGCTGCCAGTCCGACGACAATGGTACCGACGCCCGAAGTGACATCGGCAAAGCTATTTGTCTGGGCAAACAGGGCACCGGAAAAACCGACCAAGCCGTTTGAAAGTGCCAATCCAAAATAGGTGTACAGTGCAGT
The DNA here is from genome assembly GCF_022347985.1 of Photobacterium sp. OFAV2-7. Taxonomy (GTDB): domain Bacteria; phylum Pseudomonadota; class Gammaproteobacteria; order Enterobacterales; family Vibrionaceae; genus Photobacterium. The sequence goes on along the minus strand of NZ_JAKRFQ010000744.1, from coordinate 1,350 downwards.
ATTACCACCCTGGGCACTGACCATTCGGCTGTTGACCCCGGTAGCCCGAAGGCCGAGTCCGAAGTCGCTGGCGAGCAGGCGGGTGATGAACCAGGCACTGAAGATAACAAGCAGTAAGACTACGCCAAGGCGCATGATCCCCGAGTCAATGCCGAGATCCATAGCTAACAGTTCAAACGGGGTCAGGATAGTATCTTCGCCCAGTAAGGCCAGGTTTGGTCGGCCCATGATCCGAATATTGATTGAGAAGGCGGCAATCATGGTCAGGATACTGGCGAGCAGATGGAGAATACCGCAGCGGATCGCCAGAAAAGCTGTCACCAGCCCGCAAAGGCCGCCGGCAGCGATTGCCAGCAGGGTGGCAATCCACGGGTTAACACCGGCTACGATGGCGGTGGCGGCAACCGCGGCTCCCATCGGGAAACTGCCGTCGACGGTGAGATCAGGGAAGTCCAGTACGCGGAAAGTCAGGTACACACCCAGGGCCACCAAGCCGTAGACCAGGCCGATTTCCAGCGTGCCCAGAAAGGCAAAGAAAGACATCTAAAACACTCCTTGTCTTTGATATGAATCAGAGGTGTAACCTGAGAGACGAGCTTCCGGAAAGCTTTTCTCGTCCCTCAAGGCTAAACCTTGTCAGGTGCTTATTCGGTGACTGACGTGGCGCGATCAAGCACGGATGCCGGGAAGGTGATCCCCAGCTTGGCTGCGGCTTTCTGGTTCAGGGCCAAATCAGAGCCTTTGGCAACTTTTACCGGAAGGTCGGCCACTTTTTTTCCTTTTAGCAGTGCATCAACATAGTCTGCCGTCTGAACACCGACCTGATAGTAATCAAAGCCCAGCGCCGCCAGGGCACCGTTTTCAATATACGTAGTCGAGGCGCCGACAATTGGCTTGTTGGCCTGGTTGGCTGCATTGACCAGACCGTCAATGGCACTGGCGACTGTGTTATCCGTCGGGGCATAAATTACATCGGCTTTGGAGGCGACAATCTGGGCGGCAGCCTGGACATCGGCGCTTTTCAGTGCTGTGCCTTCAACAACGTTCAGGCCTCTGGCATTAGCTGCTTCGCGCAGTAGTTCAACCAGGGCAACGGCATTAGCTTCGCCGGGGTTGAACACGACCCCGATATTTTTCACGTTCGGCAGCAGTTCTTGCATGAGTTCAACATGCTGGGCAACAGGAGACAGGTCGGAAAGGCCTGTGACATTACGGCCAGGTTTGTCCATGTTTTTAACCAGCTTGGCACCGATAGGATCGGTTACCGCAGTAAATACGACCGGAATCGAGCGTGTCGACGCAGCGAGAGCCTGGGCCGTAGGAGTGGCAATACCGACAAGAACATCTGGG
>NZ_JAKRFQ010000743.1 GCF_022347985.1 Photobacterium sp. OFAV2-7 | reverse complement strand
CCCCTCCAGAGGGATAACCCGAACCATTTCACCCACCTCAACATTTGGCTGTTCCGGCACTATTTCAATCAAACAGTTTGCTTCGCTCATCGAACGAAGGATGCCGGAGCCTTGCTTTCCAGTCGTTTTAACTGACAATCTTCCATTGGCATCAAGGCTGTAAATGCCTCGGCTATACTCTGTGCGGCCAGGTCTTGAGCGAAGTTTCTCTGTTGCTATGGCATTGAATACCTGTGGCTGCCAGTTATCCATTCCTTGTAGTTTGCGAATTGCAGGCTCGACAAACTGCAGGAAGGTCACCATAACGGCTACCGGGTTACCTGGCAGACCGAAAAATGGTGTCTGCTGAATTTGACCAAACGCCAGAGGGCGACCCGGACGCATGTTGATTCGCCAGAAGTTTATTTGGCCAAGCTTATCGAGTACGGTTTTGATGTAATCGGCATCACCGACGGAAACTCCGCCTGATGACAGGATCAGATCGGCTTGCTGACTGGCTTTTAGCAGTGTGGATTCCAACGCTTCTTCGCTGTCTTCAATAATGCCAAGGTCGATCACTTTACAACCCGCTTTTGTCAGCATCGACAGTAGGGTGTAGCGATTAGAATCGTAAATACAGTTAGCTTTCTGCTTCTCGCCCGGGTGTTGCACTTCATCACCGGTCGAGAAAATGGCGACTTTAACGGCTGTGTTAATGTTAACGGAATCGATACCCAGAGAAGCAATCATACCCAGCTCAGGAGCCGCAATTTGAATGCCTGCTGCTACAGCCGTCTGACCGATGGCAAGATCCTCGCCAGCCTGGCGAACATTCTGGCTCTGTTTAATTGCGGCTTTGGTTGTGTCAAAAGTGACGATGTCATCTTCCTGCTGAGCCAGCTCTCGCATAATAACGGTATCGGCGTTGGCCGGGACTGGTGCTCCCGTCATGATACGAACAGCTTGTCCCGGTTCTAGTGGCTGGTCATAGCTATGACCAGCAAGAACATGGGCAACAACCGTGTAGCTCTCGCGTTCAAGATCATCGCCGCGAATGGCATAGCCATCCATTGCCGAGTTAGTATGTTGAGGTACATTGACTGGCGACAGAATGTCGTTTGAGACAATTTGTCCCAAAGCCTGTGATAGCGGAACCGTGATTTCACGCTTGGATGGGACGATTTGTTCCAAAATACGTGAGCGACCCTCATCGACCGAGATCATTCCGGACGGGTCAACATCAAAACAACTAAAGCTTTCGTTTTTCGCCTGGTTGGCAAAGTTAGCAACAAAGTCAGTCAATAGATCGAGGTTATTAATATCGAGTTGAGGCAGCTCTGTTGATGGCTTGGTATCGGAAGCAACTGCAATAATGTTGTTGTCTTGTGGATGTAACCAAGGTTTGCCAATCTCTTCACGGTGCAGTTCAATTTTTGGGAAATCGAGTTTCTTAAAGCCTTCGACCAGAATAAGGTCAAGCTGAGTCTGATCTAGCTGGGATATCAGGTGAGGCAGCGTAGCTTCTTCTTCCGGTGTTTCTGTTACTAGCGCACGACGGTAGCGAGATGAGATCAGCATTTGGCTGGCTCCTGCTTTTCGCAGGCGGTAGCTGTCTTTGCCCTCCTGATCAATATCGAAGTTGTGGTGAGCATGTTTGATCACGGCAACACGAATGCCTCGTTCGACAAGTTTAGGCAACATGGCTTCAAGCAGGGTCGTCTTACCGGTGCCGCTCCACGCTGCAAAGCCCAGCAGGGGAAGGGATGCATAAATCTGACTCATAGTTCCTGTCCAAATTGTTGTAATTCTCGTGGTGTATTCAGGTTAACGAAGGCATTTGGCTGATCGCTAAAATCAACGGTGATCATATTGCATTGTTTATACAGCAGGATGATTTTGCGATCGCCATTCTCAAGAAACTGTTCCAGTTTCGGCAGAATACGTCGGTGTAAAAGTGTCACGACGGGTTGAATATGTTCGCCGTCATGTGCCACAGCAATGTCGGTGTCGCTTTGGCACGCTGCACTCATGCGAGAAACGAGATCTGCCGGTAGTCGAGGGCAGTCACAAGGGACGAAACCAATCCACTCGTCGCTAAGGTGGTGAAGGGCAGCATGCATGCCTCCCAAGGGGCCCGGATAGTTTTGGATGTGGTCGCCAAAAACAGTGCCATAGGTGTTATAGCGCTCTTGGTTGCGGTTGGCGTTAATGGTTATTGCCGAGGTTTGTGGCTTGAGCGTATCGATCACATGTTCGATCATTGCGCGTCCGGCAAGCTCTACCAGCCCTTTGTCATTTCCCCCCATGCGGCTGGCTTGTCCACCAGCCAGGATCACCCAGCTTGTATTTTCAGGCGTAGGCATACTCATTGCTATCCTCATCGACGAGCTGTAAATCTGCTCGCTCTATTAATTTTGTGTTGGTGATGGTCCATTGGCGACGGCATAAGGCCGTCAGGGCATTCTTCTGGTGACTGGTGATCACCAGGCTGGTACCTCGATCAAGTAAGTCTTCAGCAAGAACAACCTGACGCTCTATCGACTCTTGATCCAGGCTGGCACTTGATTCATCCATGAGTAATACGCCAGGTTTCAGCACCCAGGCCCGTGCCATTGCCACGCGCTGGCGCTCACCGCCCGAAAGGACCGAAATATGTTCATCGGCCAAGGTTTCTAACCCTACCAT
>NZ_JAKRFQ010000742.1 GCF_022347985.1 Photobacterium sp. OFAV2-7 | reverse complement strand
CCGATCTGCTCGAGATAGAGAGTGTTGTGTTATAACGTTTTTCTTGTTTCTTTATTTGTTTCTGGATCAGAGCAACGATATCTTCCTTGCGCTCCCTGAGCGGCGGGATGTTAATTTCGACAGGGCTGATCGCATAATATAGCTGACGTCTGAAACTATGTTGACTTACATAGAGTTCCAGATCTGCCCGTGTACAGGTGATGAGCTGGAAGTTAACTGGGATCATACGACTGCTGTTTGCGCGCATGGCGAGATTCGACTTGAGGATCTGCAATAGGGCCGACTGAACTTCACTGCAAAGAAACTCGACATGTTCAAGATACAGCGTTCCACCGTTGGCTAGTTCGAATTTTGAGGCCTGTCCTTCGCCTTCGTCAGTTCCTAGTAGCTCCTTCACCATTTTCTCTGGTTGAATAGCTTGGCAATTGACTGTAATAAAAGGGCCACTATTCATTTTGCTTGTATCGTGTATAGCCAGCGCTAATTGTCTTTTACCTATGCCTTCCTCGCCCCTTAATAGGATAGGGTTATTACTTTTTGCTGCCCGCTTGGCAAGCATCAAAACTTGTTTCATTTTTACCGAGTCGGCTGTTAGCGAGTCGAAGCTTAACCGAACGTTACCTCCAAGCTGACGTTGAGCAAGTTTTCGAAAAGTTTCAAGCGGGTGAAGGAAAAACAGAAAACTGCCGTCATTGAGAGGCCTGAGTGTTACAAGAGCCTCAATAAAATCACCTTGGCATTCAAAAGTTATATCAATATGGGAGAGGGTATTTTGGTTTTCAATACCCGATTTAATCAATGGTGGAAGCATGATGATCTCATGCAGTAGCGTACCAATAACCCGATCCTTTTGTAGCTTAAATATATCTGCCGCCTGGTTGTTGATAAACGTAATACAAGAGTTGTGATCCCAGGCGATCAGACCATCGTCCATACATTCCAGTACAGCATCTCGCTGACTTAGAATAATATTCGAGTCAGCTAAGTTTTTCTCAAGCTGAAGCTGACAGCTGACTTCTCTGGCACAGGCGGTGATTAATGCGCTGTCTTCTTGACGGTGATCCTCTACTCGTGTGATCAGCATTAATGTTGCTTGTAATTTGCCTTCGGCATTAAAGATTGGAGCTGCATGGCAGCTATAAGCATGAAGGTGTTGATTAAAGTGCTGGGCTGCAAAAACACAGATAGGTTCATTTATGTGTAAGCTTAAGCTGACAGCGTTTGTTCCTATCCTGTCTTCGCTCCAGAAGGCACCCTTTTTAAACCCCAGTTGCTCAAGGCTTTCCATAATACTTGGTGTACTAATAAGGGATAGGGTGCAGCCTGTGTCGTCTGTCACTAGAAGGCAACACTCTTTTGGTTCTATGGCGCGAATGGTGTCTTCGAGGGCCGTTTCAGCGATTGTTGAGATATCTTTGGTTCTGTTTAGCAATGAGTTCAGGGTGCTACCAGACGCAATAGGTGGCTTAGACCATGTATATGGACTGCTCTGTCGGCGACATCTTTCCCAAGAGTTTAATATCGGAGAAAGAACAAACTCTGGGGCTACCCAGTGGTGTTTCTGAAAGAACTTCCAACGATTTAAAGTATCTTCAACAGTGCTATCTAACATAGAGTCGAACTCCCGCCATTATTTCCTTGTCTGCTTTGTCTGAATAATTGCCTGGCCAGTTATACGATTCCAATGATGCAAATCATACTAAATGGCATTGAGTGATTTGGTCTATTACCGTGTATTAGACACTCTTTTTGTAAACGTTTCCATATGTGATTCTTTACATATTTGCTATCAATTTAGCTGTGGAATTGATTTTTGTGCGTCTGAGCTGAATATTGCATGGTTAAATTTTGTGTTTTGATTGTTCTGTGGTAACGTTATCTTTGTCGGGTGCCCCATTAAGTTTTGATTAGTGTAAATGGAATTTAGTTGATTATGATGACTATTGATGAGGTAGGGGGCTTGCTTGTAGGTAAACCCCCTCCACGATTACAGACGAGGGGGTCTAGTCAACGACGACGACTTTAACATTGTTTTGTTTGAGCATGATATTAAGGTCGGCTGGTGGCTGCTTATCGGTAAAGAGCGCAGAAATGTCTTTAATGTTGCCAATTTCTACCGCGGCAGTGGTTGAGAATTTGGTTGAGTCTGCGGCAACATAAATATTTCGCGCGGTACGCATCATAGTTTGAACTATGTTGACTTCATTGAAATCATAGTCAAGCATCGTGCCATCAGTATCGATTGAACCCAAACTAGTGATGAGGTAATCAACTCTGAAGCGACGTACAAAATCTAAAGCAGTTGAGCCAACGATTCCACTGTTGTGACTGCGCAGTTTTCCGCCCGGTACCATGACATCAAAGTCTTTTTTACCATAGAGAACATTGGCGACACGTAAACTGTTGGTGATCACACGTAAACCCTTGCGCTTCATGAGGTGCTTGGCGATGATCTCGGTAGTTGTACCAATCGTGACGAAGACAGTACTGTTGTCAGGGATATAATCTGCAATGGCCGCACCTATATCTTCTTTCTCTTTTATTTCAGAATCTTGGCGCACTTCATAGTCCAGATTTAAAACACTGGAGCATCGACCGGCTCCTCCGTGATGACGGATCAGCAACTTGAGTTCGCTGAGCTTTTTAATATCGCGGCGAACTGTCTG
>NZ_JAKRFQ010000741.1 GCF_022347985.1 Photobacterium sp. OFAV2-7 | reverse complement strand
CTGACATTAGTTAAGAAAAGCATCGACTGGTGGTGTGACATGAAAGCATTCATGCCGCCAGAGAAGTTTGCAACAGTTGGATCTCAAGCTCAGCACGCAGATCAAAAGATTGAAGAATACAAAGGTTTTAAGCTGATGAATGACAGCGGAAAGCCTAATGAATGGTATGTGATATTGCGTGGGCGATTATTGAAAGGATCGCCCATCGCAATTAAAAAGCACTTAGATGCTGTTATTGAAAAGCTTAAACAACAACAGAAATAGAGTAGGGTAAGCTTACTATTTTCACTAAACTAAACGCCGCGAAGGCGTTTAGTTTATAAACGATTAATCGTCTTCATCAAGCTTATCAACATCGACTAAATAATCACCACTTAGCCAGTTACGGCCGATGAGTAATTTGTAGTCTAGCTTGCTTCTGTCTCGTAAATTGACTGCAACGCGTTTGTGTTCGCCATTCCAGCCTAAGTCCATTTTAACAGCGTAGCGACGCTCAACCCCTTGGGCATTGCGAATCTTGCTAACTTTGATGATTTTTCCTTTATATGTCGCTTCATCACCATTCTCATTGATCGAGGTAAACTCAACGGTTTCCCCAAGGTGATCACGCATATCATCACTGTCGCTATCTTCGCCAGTAACTTTAATATTGGTCGCGTGTATTGACGTTGTTTTCGCACCGGTATCGATACGTGCTTTATAGTCGAGATCAAGCTCATAGACTTTGATTGTCTCAACTTGCCCGACAATCGACTTATCTTTACTCGCTTTACCATCAGCCATTGCTAAGTTTGCACCGGTTACCGAAAACAGTATCAAGGCGGGTAGCAGAAGTTTCTTCACACAGGCTCCTAAAATCATTAGTCGTTATCAATGTAGACACCAGATTAATAAGTATGTTCCAGCTTACTAAAACAGCATACTGAACTCACTCAATCTTTCTAAATAATACTAATTTATGTCCAAGATCTTGTTAATTTTATGAAAACATGACGCAGATAGCTCAAAATGGACGGTTTGAAAGCCAAAAGCTTGAGCTGCGTTGATATTTTGTTCGTGGTCATCAATGTATAGCGTTTCACTCGGTACCAAATCATACCGCTCGATGAGCAGCTCATAGATATCCGGATCAGGTTTCATCATCAGCTCTTTGCCAGAGACAATGCCGCCTTTAAAGAGAGAGATGAAATCGTTTCGTTCATTGAGTGTTTCAAAAAAAGCACTGCTCATATTGGTGAGATAGTAAACGGAATAGTGATGATCCAGCAACCGATACAAAAGCTCTTCGGTTTCTGTAATCTTCACGAGGCTATTGATGATGTGTTCGAAAAAATCTTCCATACGTGAGACGGTTATTCCGGTTCTAGCCGCAAACTTAGGAATAACTTCAGCCATCAGCATAGTCCCTCGATCAAGTGAGAGCCAATCGGGATGGTGAAAGACTTCTTCCAAAAGAAGGTGTTGCTCATCGGTAGAATCTGTAAAAGAAGCCACAATTTGGTCAGGATCCCAGCGGAAAAGAACGGCACCAAAATCAAAGATTACATTACGAATCATAAGAGTTTCCGTTTTACTACCATTTATTGATAATATTCGGTAACTGGTAATCTGCAACATTGAGCAACGAACTTATTACCAGGTTCACAAATCCCAGAAAGTAGACGAGATTTTTCCCAATGAGTGATAACAGCCGTTTGGTATTTTCCACAGAGACTGGCCGAATCAAAGAAGAGAAAGCCGCACCGCAGCGCCCAAAAGGTGACGGTGTTGTTCGCATTCAACGTCAAACCAAAGGTAGAAAAGGCAAAGGAGTCTGCATCGTAACAGGCCTTGATCTTGAAGACGCTCAATTAAAATTGCTGGCTGCTGAACTTAAGAAAGTTTGCGGCTGTGGTGGCTCCGTGAAAGATGGCAACATCGAGATCCAGGGCGACAAGCGTGATGTCATCAAAGCCACGCTAGAGAAAAAAGGCCATACAGTAAAATTAGCTGGCGGTTAATCGCAGAAGCTGAACAACTGAAGCCCGAGAGTTCTCGGGCTTTTTCTTATCTGTTAACCGCAGGAACTGTACGGCAGTTAACAGATAGCTCTTGTAATTCAAGCTAGCTTTGAAGCACCAGGCAAACTGACCATTTGCAGCAGAGCTTAAAAATAGGTGTAAATTACCTATTTTATGGTAAATCCGTAATACTGTTAAATTGTACAGTACTGGAAGGCTGCACCATGCACATTGAGAGAATGGGAGGAAAGGTATTAGGAAAACATGTTCTTACCCCAAACCTTATTTAACATAAGGCACATAATGCGTACTTAACCATGGGTTCTCTCAGCGCCAGAAATCCAGTAATACCAAGGCTTAGACGTTGAAAACCTTGGCTACTTAACTTTGCCGTGATGTCCTGCCAAATCTGTTGCGCCTTGAAATTCTTGGCTTTATCAGCAGCTAAAAAGATTAATGCCTCGTGCGGGTCGATGTTTGTGTTTTCGGCCAAGAAAATCGCTTCTTCATCAGTGAGATAGCGTTCACCTTTGCGAATTTTGCTGACCTTTTGCGGACTGATAGCAAGGTCATGTGCAATTTGCTTGTCTTGGATGTAGTTTTTGGCCTGTTTATAGGCATCTAACAGTTTATTTGCGTACATGATTTGCCTCCGTTTTTTTTCATTGTAGC
>NZ_JAKRFQ010000740.1 GCF_022347985.1 Photobacterium sp. OFAV2-7 | reverse complement strand
TCGAAAACGGCGAAACACCCTTCAATGCCGCATTAAAAGGCAGCAAGGAGATTATCTTCCCGGTGATAGCAATGACGCTGACACTCGCGGTGGTTTATCTTCCTATCGGTATGATGTCTGGCCTGACAGCCGATCTTTTTCGTCAGTTTGCTTTTACCCTCGCGGCAGCTGTAATCATTTCGGGCATGGTCGCACTAACCCTGTCGCCGATGATGAGCGCCTACCTGATCAAGCCCGTCGGCAACCAGCCCAAGTGGTTTAGCAAGGTCGATAACCTGCTAAACAAACTGGCCGACAGCTACACACGTGAACTTGGCAAATGGTTCAGCCGTAAACGCATTATGGTTGCCATTGCACTGGTGCTGGTCGGATTGTCCGGTGCTGCATTTATGAAGATGCCGCAGATACTGCTGCCGACCGAAGATTCCGGCTTCATTGACGTCACCTCAACAGCACCGACGGGTGTCGGGCGACAGTACCACCTGAAGCACAATGGTGAACTCAATAGCGTTATGGCCGACAATGGTGCCATCGAGGCAAACCTGTCCTATATCGAGGGGACCCCGACAAACCATGTGATGCTCAAGCCTTGGGGTGAACGCACCCAGAGCGCTGACGAGGTGATCGCCGGACTGATAGACAAAGCCAGCAGCAATGTATCTGCCTACAGCATGTCTTTCTCGGTTCGTGCTGCTGACAACCTCAATGTGGCCAACAACCTGATCCTTGAACTGACCACCGTTGACCGCAACACTGATGCGCTAAGTGATACTGCAGACAAGGTCACCCAACTGCTGGAAGACTACCCGGGGGTAACCAATGTCAAAAACTCGGTACTTCGTGATCAGCTCAACTACGATTTGTCGATCGATCGCAATGCCATCATTCTGTCTGGTGTCAGCTACAGCGACGTCACCGATGCCCTGTCAACCTTCCTCGGCTCCGTGAAAGCAGCAGATATGCAGTCAGAAGATGGGTTTACCTACCCGATCCAGGTTCAAGTTAACCGCGAGGCACTGGGTAATTTTAACGTACTGGATAAGCTGTATGTCGGCTCGGCGTCGGGTCAGACACTGCCGCTGTCTCAGTTCGTCACCATCAAGCAGACCACGGCAGAATCAAGCTTCAAGACCTTTATGGGCAAAGATAGCGCCGAGATCACCGCTGATCTTATGCCGGGCTATACGGCCAGCAATATCAAAACCTATATCGACCAGGAAGTGCCCGAGCTACTGCAAAGTGCCCAGGGCTTCGACTATAACGGCGTGGTCAAGGAGCTGACCGATTCCCAGGCCGGAACTCAGTTACTGTTCCTGCTGGCGCTGGTCTTCGTCTACCTGATCCTCGCCGCCCAGTTCGAGAGCTTTGTCGATCCTCTGGTGATTATGCTGACCGTACCACTATGTATCGTCGGTGCGGTGCTGACCTTGACAGCATTCGGCCAGAGCATGAATATTTACTCGAAGATAGGCTTGCTAACCTTGGTCGGGCTAGTGACCAAACACGGGATCCTACTGGTCGAATTTGCCAACGAGAAGCGCAAACACGGTATGCCGGCTATCGAGGCGGCCCTGGACAGTGCCCGCTCCCGCCTTCGTCCGATCCTGATGACCTCGCTCACCATGATCCTGGGCTCACTGCCGCTGGCACTGGCATCCGGACCGGGATCGCTAGGGCGGATCAATATCGGGCTGGTACTGGTTGGCGGATTGATTACCGGGACCTTCTTCTCCCTGTTTGTCGTACCTGTCGCTTATGTGGGTATGGCTAAACTCAAAGAGAAAGACATTCTGGCGATAGTCAGAAAGTCAAACAAGCCGCAACCTTCACAGTAAGGCCTGCGAGTAAAAGCCTAGCTAAAGCTCAAAACTTCAAAACAATAAAAAAACGCCTGCAATTGCAGGCGTTTTTCTGTTTAACCGTTAGCACAACTTTCAGGTACTGCCTGCCATTATTGCTTCTCGGCCAAAATGATACGCAACGTACGACGTAACGGCTCTGCTGCACCCCATAGCAACTGATCACCCACCGTGAAAGCGTTAAGGTAATCATCACCCATTGCCAGCTTGCGCAAGCGACCAACCGGAATAGACAGTGTCCCGGTTACCTTGGTCGGGCTAAGCTCCTGAACCGTAATATCACGCTCATTCGGGATCACTTTCACCCAGTCGTTATGGGACGCAATCATTTCTTCAATTTCGTCCAACGGAACGTTCTTCTTCAGCTTCAAGGTCAGCGCCTGGCTGTGACAACGCATGGCACCGATACGGACACAGGTACCGTCAATCGGAATTGGGTTATTGTCCAAGCCAAGGATCTTGTTGGTCTCAACCGAACCCTTCCACTCTTCCTTGCTCTGGCCGTTGTCGCGCTTCACATCAATCCATGGGATCAGCGAGCCTGCCAGCGGCACACCAAACTCCTGGGCAGGGAAGTCGGCAGCACGCATTGTATCCGCTACCTTACGGTCAATATCCAGGATTGATGTTGCCGGGTTAGCCATTTCGCTAGACACCGTGTCGTTAATCACACCCATCTGGCTGATCAGCTCACGCATGTTCTTGGCACCGGCCCCCGATGCTGCCTGGTAAGTTTGAGAGGTCATCCACTCAACCAGTCCGGCCTGATAAAGGCCGCCTACCGCCATTAGCATCAGGCTGACCGTACAGTTACCAC
>NZ_JAKRFQ010000077.1 GCF_022347985.1 Photobacterium sp. OFAV2-7 | reverse complement strand
CTTTACCCTCATCGACGAGAGCACATCGTCACCAGGTTATGGTGTTGCCCTGATTGATACCGATATGGGCCGCCGTGCCGAGTGGTCGATCCGTGAAGCCACCGGCAAACAAATCCTCTATTACAAAACCCAAATGCTGGTTGACCAGCTGGCTACCTACTCTTCCGAGCCTCCAAAAGGCGCAACGGTTTCTGTCAGCCTGGATAACCCGCAACAGACAGCAGCAACAGCCCTGATTGGTCAGGCGCGTAGCCTGTCTGCCGACAATATCACCCTCGCCCGCGAGCTCATCAAGCAGTTCAACGACAAGACGAACCAGAATGCCTCGCTGTTGCTCAATAGCCTGAGCCGCGAGCAGGCCATTATCAACCTGCTATCTCTGGAAGATATCCATGCGCGTATTGTCGGTGGCCTGCTGCTTGAAGACGGCCGTCGTCGTCAGAGCATCAACCCGATGGTAGAAGTCTGGGACGGCACCAAGTGGCAGCTGTTTAATCTCCAGACCGGGCAGGAAGGCAAACCTGATGATGTACTGGTATGGAACCAGCAGGGCCACTCATTGCTGGATGTCATCGGCGGTCGCAACTCCAACATCAGCTTCTCGATCATCGCCCAGGACATCACGCCTCAGCAGGCAACCCGGGAAAAAGTCCAGGCTGAAGATCTGCTGAACTTCTCTATTCACAGTCTGCCGGTTGAAGAGCAGGCAATGTTCAAGACTATCATGCTGGTTCCGATCGGAGCCCTGATTGTCGTCTTCCTGCGGATCATCGTCGGTCTTAAAACCTCCGGTACCTTTATGCCGGTTCTGATTGCGGTTGCCTTTGTTCAGACTCAGCTAATCACCGGTATTCTCGGCTTCCTGCTGATTGTCGGCACAGGTCTGGTTATCCGAAGCTACCTGTCGAAGCTCAACCTGCTGCTGGTTGCCCGAATATCCGCGGTGATCATCACGGTTATTATGATCATTTCGGTATTTACCGTCGTGGCCTTCAAGATCGGCCTGGTGGAAGGACTGACAATCACTTTCTTCCCGATGATCATCCTGTCATGGACCATCGAGCGTATGTCGATCCTGTGGGAAGAAGAAGGTGCCAAAGAAGTGCTGATCCAGGGTGGCGGTTCGCTGCTGACGGCGATCCTGGTCTACCTGGCGATGACCAACGGCCTGGTTCGTCACCTGACGTTTAACTTTATTGGTATCCAGCTAATTGTTCTGGCATTGATCCTGATGCTGGGTAACTACACAGGCTACCGCCTCAGTGAGCTTCGTCGCTTTAAACCACTCGCGGAGAGCTAAACTATGTCCTTATTTTCACAGTTTACCTCTCCGTTCAAGCTCCGTGAGCGCGGTATCATGGGAATGAACCAGCGCAACCACAGCTATATCGGCCGCTACAACGATCGCAGCCTGTACCCGCTGGTGGATGACAAGCTAAAGACCAAGCATATTGCCCAGCGGGCGGGAGCGACCGTTCCCGAGCTGATTGGCGTTATTGACAGCCAGGTCGATGTGAAAAAGATCCACGACATGGTAAAAGACTGGCCGGGCTTTGTGATCAAACCGGCTCAGGGCTCAGGCGGTAAGGGCATTTTAGTAATCATCAAGCACAAGGACGGCGTCTACACCAAACCGTCCGGTGTTGAGATCAACAAGCAGGATGTCGAGCGCCATATCAACAACACCATGGCGGGGCTATTTTCACTCGGTGGAAAAAACGACGTCGCCATGGTCGAGAACCTGATCCAGTTTGATGATGTGTTTGACGGCTTCAGCTACGAGGGTGTGCCCGATGTCAGGGTCATTGTCTTCAAGGGCTACCCGGTCATGGCCATGATGCGCTGCTCGACAGCGGCATCCGATGGCAAGGCAAATCTCCACCAGGGGGCTGTCGGCGTCGGCATCGATATTGCCACCGGCAAGGCAATCCGGGCCGTGCAGTTCGACCAGCCTGTCGAGCGCCACCCGGATACCGACAAACTGCTCAGCGAACTGGCGGTGCCTAATTGGCATAAGCTACTGACGCTGGCTGCCAGTGCCTGGGAAATGGCCGGGTTAGGATACATGGGAACCGACATGGTGCTGGATAAGGTCCAGGGACCGATGGTCCTTGAGCTCAATGCCCGTCCCGGACTGGCTATCCAGACAGCCAACGGCTGCGGCTTGCTGCCTCGTCTGCACCATATCGAAAACCTCGGTACTCCGAATACCCCACCAACACCGGAAGAGCGTGTGGCCTATGCAGCCAAGCAGTTTGGCACCAAGTCCACGTTCTGAAGCCTAAAAACAACAAAAGCCCTGATCTCGCAGTCAGGGCTTTTTTTAAATTTCATTTTCATAGTATGCAACAAAATTCAAATGCTTAGCTTAATTGGTATAAGATAATACCTAACCAATAGCATCATGAATGGACTCACTATGCCGCACTCCCCTTTCCAGCTCTTCGAGCAACCGATCGACCGTATCGACACCAACAGCATAAAGTGGAACAAATACAAAGGCCGGGATATTCTGCCAATGTGGGTGGCCGACAGTGACTTTCGGGTACCACAGACAATTACCGACGCGCTGCATCAGCATGTTGACCACGGTATATTCGGCTACGGTCAGGCACCGGCACGCCTTACCGAGCTGCTTGTCGAGCGGATGAAGCAACGCTATGACTGGGATATCGAGCCCGAGTGGATTGCCTACCTGCCGGGACTAGTCTGTGGCCTTAACCTCGCGGTCAGAGCCCTGACTGAAGCCGATCAGGGCGTGATCAGCCCCAAGCCAATTTATCCGCCGTTTATGTCATCGGTACGATTGGCCAAACGCTCATTATCAGTCGCCCCGGTTACCCTGCAAAACAATCGCTGGCTGATAGATTTAGCGCAGACGGAAGTCACTCCTGAATCCAAGCTGATGTTGTTCTGCAACCCGTTAAACCCCGGCGGAACGGTTTACCGCCACAATGAACTGCTAGCACTGGCTGATTTTGCCAAACAGCGCGACCTCTATGTCTGCTCGGATGAAATTCACTGTGACTTAATTCTCGATGAAACCACCCGGCATATTCCTTTCGCCAGCCTGAATGAGGATGCAGCCCAGCGCTCGGTGACACTTATCGCCCCGAGCAAGACCTTCAATATTGCCGGCCTCGGCGCTTCAATGGCCATCATCCCTAATCCGGACCTGCGCAGGAAATTTATCCGGGCCAAGGCCGGTATCGTTCCGGACGTCAACGTGTTGGCTTATACGGCAGCACAGGCGGCTTACGAGAACTGTCAGCCCTGGCTCGATCAGCAGCTTGATTTTCTTCGTCAACAAAAAGCAAAAGTCGAGCAGGAAATCAATGCGATGCCGTATCTCAAGCTTCACCCGATTGAAGCCACCTATCTCGCCTGGATAGACGCCTCGGCACTGCCGGTAACCAGTCCGTTCAAATTCTTCGAAAACGCCGGAGTCGGGCTGTCACCGGGTGCCGATTTTGGCAACTCCCGCTTTGTGCGGCTCAATTTTGCCTGCCGGAGTGATACGCTGGACGAAGGGCTGCGCCGAATGCGGACAGCCATTGAGGCATTAGATAAAACGAAGTAAAAATACTGCTAAAGTTCTGACAGCTAAATCCGATAAAAGGAGTAATACAAACCGGGAACCTATTTTCTCAGATAATGCAGATCCATACTTTAGACAAAGCGCAGCTCATTAATGAAGTGCAGCTCGGCAATAACCTCAACCATGCGGTTGAAGGTGGTCGCCGTGCTGACTTTGCATTGATGCTCGCCATGTTGTCGCCGGATCATCTGGAAACCATCCCGGTTGACGCACTACCCAAGCCCGGCAAGACAGAGCCGGAACTGCGCGCCTACTTCGAGCTGCAGGATCCACAACCGCTAAGTACTACCGAGCACTGTTATGAAAACGGGGCAGCGCAAGCCAAAGCCTTTCATAGCAGCGGACTTGCTGATGCCCGCCTGCTCCATGAGTTACAGCCGACAGCACTCAACTTTCCGCCACAGGGCACCAAAGGCATGCCGGAGGAGGTATACCATAACCTGTCCGGACATGAGCGCCGGATGCTTCCGCCGAAAGAAGATGCCACCATTAAGGCGTCCCCGCAGGATTTGTACCTGTCACTTATCCATGCCAAGCGCTTTGCTGAAATGTATCAAACCGCCTAAATTGCAGGCTAATTCCTTGTAGCTCACAGTATTCCTCATTTCGTGACAACCATCATAGCTTTGTTATTTTTAAGCAGCACCCCGCTCACAATTCACTAACATTTAGTGGCGGTTTGAGACAAATTGGGCGCTTTTTCACAGTTAATTCCAGCCCAAAGCTTCACTATTTAATTATCTTTTTTCGTTTACTTGGTGATCGATTTACCGCTCAGGTGCGTAACTTTGGAATTGGATAAATTTGGCAATAAAAAGCACAACATCCTAACAGTGCCAAATTGAAGACTTTCACTTTCGAAGTGCCCAGAAACTGCCAACCGGCAGCGCACCTTCCGGTACAAACGGGGGAAAGAACGAGTTATGAATATCGCGCAATCTGTCATTGTAATCACTGCCGCTGGCAGCCCAATGGGCAAAGCGATTTCACTCCACTTCGCGTCATTAGGGGCCAAACTAGCCCTTGTGGATGTCGAAGCTGACCGCTTGCAGCAAACACAGCAAGCCTGCCTGGCGGCAGGAGGGAACTCTCACCCCTTCTTGCTTGAATGCCAAGATGAAGTATCCATCTCCAACCTCATAGATAGAGTCCACCAACGGTTTGGCACTATTGATGTTTTGATTAACTATTGGTTCGGCTCAGATCTGCCTACTTTGTTCAGCCCGTCCTCTGTCGATCAGTTTTGCCGCTCCATGTCAGAAGGCGCAACCCCTTTCTTCATTTTTGGCAAGCAGGCAGCCAGTTATATGCGGGTACATCACTGCGAAGGCGTCATCGTCAACCTGGCCGCAAACCTGATCAATACCCATCAGCCAATTAACAACGGTTCAAAAGCCATGATTTCGGGGTTAACCCAGAGCTGGGCCAAAGAGCTGGCTGAGTTCAAAATCCGGGTCGGGGGCGTTGTTCCATTAAGCTTTGCCCACGAGGATGACCACCCTCCGCTCGGCAACTTGCTCAGCCAGCCGCTCCAGTACGAAATTGTTAGAAGCGCCGAGTACATTGTCGCCAACGACTATTTTAATGGCCGGATGATAGAAGCCGAAGTGGGGTAAGAAGAATAGTTGGAAATAAGCCAGGCTTCTGAATCACGCTTTATATATGGATAAAACGAAAAAGCCCGCCAAACGGCGGGCTTAAAGTGCGCTAGCTAAAACAATGATTAAGCTTTAGCAGTCTCTTTTTTAGCTGCAGCTTTTGGCGCTTCAGCTGTTTTCTGGTCAGCTTTCTTCTTGATTACTGTTGTACCTTCGAAAGTCTCACCTTCAACGTAAGGCTTGCCGTGGTACGAAGCTAGAAGAACTTCTTTCAGCTCGCTGATTAGAGGGTAACGAGGGTTAGCACCTGTACACTGGTCATCGAACGCTTCTACTGATAGCTCATCCAGTTTCGCGTTGAAATCAGCTTCAGAAACACCTGCTGCCTGGATAGACATTGGGATGTCTAGGTCACCTTTAAGCTCGTCCAACCATGCTAGAAGACGTTCAATCTTCTGTGCAGTACGGTCACCAGCCTGGCTTAGGCCTAGGTGGTCAGCAACTTCTGCATAACGACGACGTGCCTGTGGACGGTCGTACTGAGAGAAAGCAGTTTGTTTAGTTGGGTTATCGTTCGCGTTGTAACGTACAACGTTAGAGATAAGCAGTGCGTTCGCCAGACCGTGTGGTAGGTGGAACTCTGCACCAATTTTATGAGCCATTGAGTGACACACACCCAGGAATGCGTTCGCAAATGCTACACCAGCGATAGTTGCTGCGTTGTGTACTTTCTCACGAGCGATTGGGTCGTTAGCACCGTTCGCGTAGCTTGAAGGTAGGTACTCTTTAAGCATCTTAAGCGCCTGCAGAGCCTGACCGTCAGAATATTCGTTAGCAAGAACAGATACGTAAGCTTCCAGTGCGTGAGTTACTGCATCGTAACCACCGAACGCTGTCAAAGACTTAGGCATGTTCATAACCAGGTTAGCATCAACGATAGCCATCTGTGGCGTTAGCTCGTAGTCAGCTAGTGGGTACTTAGCACCAGTCTCGTCGTCAGTAACAACGGCGAATGGAGTAACTTCTGAACCAGTACCTGAAGTAGTAGTGATACATACAAGCTCAGCTTTCTGGCCCATTTTAGGGAACTTGTAGATACGCTTACGGATATCCATAAAGCGCATTGCCAGCTCTTCGAATGCTGTTTCTGGGTGCTCGTACATTACCCACATAATCTTAGCAGCATCCATTGGTGAACCACCACCTAGAGCCAGGATTACGTCAGGCTGGAAGCTTTGCATTGCTTCTGCACCTTTCTTAACAACTGTTAGCGTTGGGTCAGCTTCAACGTCGAAGAACGTTTGAACTTCCATGCCCTGTGCTTTCAGTAGCTGCACAACATCATCTGCGTAACCGTTGTTGAATAGGAAACGGTCAGTTACCAGGAATGCACGCTTCTTACCTTCAAGGTCGCCAAGAGCGATTGGAAGGCTACCACGGCGGAAGTAGATAGACTTAGGTAGTTTGTGCCACAACATGTTTTCAGCTCGCTTCGCAACAGTTTTCTTGTTGATTAGGTGCTTAGGACCTACGTTCTCAGAAATTGAGTTACCACCCCAAGAACCACAGCCTAGTGTTAGAGACGGTGCAACGTTGAAGTTGTACAGGTCACCGATACCACCGTGAGTAGTTGGAATGTTGATTAGGATACGAGCTGTCTTCAGCTTGTCGCCGAAGTAACGGATACGGTCTGCGTTTACATCTTGGTTAGTGTATAGACCAGATGTGTGACCGATACCGCCGATCTCAACCATAGTCACAGCCTGAGCAACAGCGTCTTCGAAGTTGTCGGCACGGAACAGACCAAGTGTTGGAGATAGTTTCTCGTGAGCGAATGCGTCGTCGTAAGACACTTTACCCAGACCTTCACCAACAAGTACTTTAGTGTCAGCTGGAACTGAAACACCTGCCATCTCAGCGATTGCTGCAGCTGGCTGACCAACGATTTTCGCGTTTAGTGCGCCGTCGATTAGAAGCACTTTACGTACTTTCTCAGCTTCTGCCTTGCTCAGTACGTATGCTTTGTGAGAAGCGAAACGCTCTTTCACTTCGTCGTATACTTCGTCAACAACGATTGCAGCCTGCTCAGAAGCACATACAACGCCGTTATCGAAAGTCTTAGACATCAGGATAGAAGCTACTGCACGTTTTACGTCAGCAGTTTCGTCGATAACAACAGGAACGTTACCTGCACCTACACCGATTGCTGGCTTACCAGAAGAGTAAGCAGCTTTAACCATGCCTGGACCACCAGTTGCAAGGATAAGAGCGATGTCGTCGTGCTTCATTAGCGCGTTAGAAAGCTCTACAGATGGCTGGTCAATCCAACCGATGATGTCTTTTGGCGCACCAGCGGCTACTGCTGCATCTAGAACAAGTTTAGCTGCGTCGTTGGTAGAGTTCTTCGCACGTGGGTGTGGCGAGAAGATGATACCGTTACGAGTCTTCAGAGAGATTAGAGATTTGAAGATTGCTGTAGAAGTTGGGTTAGTTGTTGGTACGATACCGCAGATGATGCCTACAGGCTCTGCGATAGTCATAGTACCCAGGTTGTCGTCTTCTTCAAGAACGCCACAAGTTTGCTCATCTTTATACTTGTTATAGATGAATTCAGATGCGAAGTGGTTCTTGATTACTTTATCTTCAACGATACCCATACCAGACTCGGCAACCGCTTGTTGTGCTAGCGGGATACGAGCTTGGTTAGCTGCCAGAGAAGCTGCACGGAAGATTTTGTCTACTTGCTCCTGAGAGTATGTAGCAAACTCTGCTTGCGCTTTCTTAACGCGTGCAATCATTGCATCTAGTTCAGCCATATTTGTTACAGGCATAGTTAACTCCTAACTTAATATTAAAAACTTTTTAGTAAGAATCTGTCATCGCTACTTTCGACTTATCGGTACCAGGAAAGCCCTGCTTTTAACGCCCCGACAACACACATACTTAGTAAATTGCTTTCAAAACTGATTATATTCTTTCACACCCCGAAAAAAATTGATTTAGATCACTTGTAACCCTATAGGAGTACTTTTTGTCAAAATTCGAGCTGTGTCATGTTAATTCAAGAACTTAAAAGTTCATAATGTGACCAGCAAGATTGAAATCATATCAAATTACTTCATAAAGCGACATTTCAAGTAACAAACATTACGTAACAAACATACACAATTGGCTACTTTCAACACTTAATGTGAAGCAAATCACAGGCTTAGCAGGATACAGTTACCTTAATTACATTGCGTGTGGCACGCCGACTGCCCATAAAGAGTAATCCAAAACACCGGCTTTTTACAGGGGTGTAACACAGAATTTACCGATAATTATTAATAAGGGTAGAGATAACTATTTTTAATTGGTCTGACGCTAAGCTTTAGCTTAAAGTAGCGCCAAATAACAGGAAGCCGCCTAATATCGTCGCAACTCTGGCCCCAAGGCAGCACTTTTCACGCACTGCTTTTGCGCCTTTTTTCTAAGCCCCTTCAGATATTACGTGGCAACCTGTTAAAGAGGAGGAAGTTAGCTTCTTGTTTTTTACGTTTGTTAGATGATCCCGCAATGCAAACAATCGAAATTGCCATTTTCTTACAGTTTTTCGTCGGTCTAATCGCAGCCGTCAACCCGATCGGTATTATGCCTATCTTCGTTTCTCTTACCGGCCACATGAACACCGAGGAGAGAAACAGAACAGCCTATACCGCCAGTCTCGCCGTCAGCGTGATTCTTATCGTCTCGCTGCTTGCCGGGCAGTTTTTGCTAGATATGTTCAGTATCTCCCTCGACTCATTTCGCGTTGCCGGTGGTTTACTGCTGCTGACTATCGCTTTCTCGATGATGAGCGGTAAGCTGGGTGAGGATAAACAGAACAAGCAGGAAAAATCAGAATCAGTTAGCCGGGAGCAAATTGGCGTTGTCCCTCTGGCCATGCCGCTTATGGCCGGTCCGGGTGCAATCAGTTCGACAATTGTGTACAGCGCACGTTACCCGGGTATGACCAGTACCCTAGGAATTGCTGCCACGATCGCAGCGTTTGCCTTTTGCTGTTGGATGCTGTTCCGCGCGGCCCCGATTATCGTACGCTTTCTGGGCCAGACCGGCATCAACGTCATTACCCGTATTATGGGTTTGATCCTGGCGGCCCTCGGTATTGAGTTTATTGCCAACGGCCTTCGCGCCCTATTTCCGGGTCTCGCCTAACACACTCCCGGCGGAGTCTCCGCGCAATTGTACCTCTCCATCTCATTTTGGAGAGGTACTCCTTGCCGCCAACTGGTAACCCCTTTTAATGTTCATTATCCTAACGGATAGTGCTTCTATTTTTATTTCAGGGTTTTATGGTTACGCTCAACACTCGGCAAAAATTCTATCAAGTTATATTTGGCACCCAAACCAAGGCCGGACAGTACTTTGACATTGTACTAATCCTCGCTATCTTGTGCTCCGAGCTGGTCCTCATCCTCTCGTCGCTTGAAGGTGTGGCGACAGAGTTCTCCAGTCTTCTATTTGTGATGGAATGGGTCTTTACCCTGTTATTTACCGTCGAGTATATCGCCCGCCTCTACTGCTCCCCGCGCCCTTGGGCATACGCCAAGAGCTTTTATGGTGTCATCGATCTAATTGCTATCTTGCCGAGCTATATCGCCTTCTTATTCCCGGGCTCGAACTACCTGTTGATCGTCAGGCTGATCAGGGTCATGCGTATATTCCGGATATTAAAGCTGGCGCGCTTTCTAAAAGATTCCAATATCCTGCTTAGATCCCTGCTAATGGCACAGCGAAAGATCCTGGTTTTCTTCAGCACCGTCGCCATCCTTGTCACTGTACTGGGTGCATTGCTCTACGCAATTGAAGGGCCGGAAAACGGCTTTACCAGCATTCCGACCAGTATCTACTGGGCTATCGTCACCATCACCACCGTCGGCTACGGCGACATAGTTCCGCAGACAGATCTCGGCAAGACACTGGCCGCTTTTACCATGCTGCTTGGTTACTCCATCTTGGCCGTGCCCACAGGCATTATTACGGCAGAGCTCAGTCAGGAAATGAAGACCCAGCGTGACCTTATCCGCTGCCTGAACTGCGCCACCAGCGGGCATGAAGCGGACGCCAATTACTGTCGAAAATGCGGGGCCGAACTACCTCAGCATCCTTAGTCGCGAGCCTGTCATTCTGATGCCTCTGCC
>NZ_JAKRFQ010000739.1 GCF_022347985.1 Photobacterium sp. OFAV2-7 | reverse complement strand
TATATTTATCTATTTATCTATTTATCTATTTATCTATTTATCTATTTATCTATTTATCTATTTATCTATTTATCTATTTATCTATTTATCTATTTATCTATTTATCTTTTTATAATAATATTTTAACTATGTTCTTACAATGAAAAGAGTCAATTTTTCAACGGCAGAGCTATCTCTTTAGCTCACTAACAAGGCATATCGTCACGATGCATCAAAGAAGACTTTTTACTTCGAGATCCCGATGTCATACAACGCAACACATCGTTTTTCCCAATAAAATGATGTTTGAGTGCAGCACAAGCATGAGCCAGTACCAGCAAGGCCAGGCTTATACAGCTGTAGCGGTGAATTTGGAAAAACAGCTCATTGACAGATGACTCGGTAATCACGTTGGGAATAAAGAGAATGCCAAACAGCAAGTAGCCCTTATCCAGCATCAGCAGTCCGCTGCTGAACACCATGAACATCACAAAATAGATCAATGAATGGGTCATTTTTGCCAGTTGACGCTGCTTTAGGGGAATTTCTTCCGGAAGATCTGGCTCATGTCGAAAGTAACGCCAAACGAGACGAACTATGAACAGCGGAATTGCCAATGTTGCCAGTGACATATTCAAGACAGAGAGAAAATGCCAGACTTTGGGGTGACTCTCTTGTACTAAGTGCATGGAAAAACCGGCAATGCTGGTATAGATAATGACTAACGCCATAGCCCAGTGGAGGAAACGGCTGAACGTATCATAATGCGGATGATTCATTGTTCTTGACCAATCTTATTGTCGGCCCTGAGGCAATCAAGGCCTTGTTAGAAAAAGATCTCCTTCAAGGAAGGAGATCCAAATGGTTCAACTCTTTCAGTATCTTCTCGCAGGAAGCTAGTCCAGCTTATACCAGGCTGACTCCCAGTCAGTACCGACACCCGGCTCATACTGAGTTGCAGAAGAAGACCACTGAACACAGTAGCCAGAATACGGGAACTCTTTGCACTGGTAGATCTGTCCGTCAGTCGCCAGTACTTTCGTGCCCTCGGTATACTGCTCTAGCCCATCAGGGAAAACATAATCATATTCACCTGAAGGTGGCGGCGTTTGCCCTTCGACCAGTTGAAAGTCCTGCATTGTTTGGTTAACAAACTCACCATCTGAGTTTTTAATCCGTGTAACTAACATATGATGACCGGGCTGGGACTTAGATAACTCGAGTGTCACGCTCTTCGTTTCACCGTCAGTCATGGGGGTTTCAAGCGAAGCAAGCGCTTCCCTGGCATGGTTGTACACTGTCAACACGGCGGTGAGATCACCTGTCGCATCAAGCGACAAGTCGAGATTAACCGGCTCTTCATCAATGATATACTCACTTTCCAGGCCGGAAACAGCAAGCGCAGGCTCCATCTCTTGACCATTGGTATCGTAACCAATCTCTACCCGGTGAATACCGCTACCAGCTTTTAGGAACACAGGATTTGTGCCGTAAATAGGCGTAATCTTACCCTCATTCAAGTGGCCGGCGCGAATACCG
The DNA here is from genome assembly GCF_022347985.1 of Photobacterium sp. OFAV2-7. Lineage (GTDB taxonomy): Bacteria > Pseudomonadota > Gammaproteobacteria > Enterobacterales > Vibrionaceae > Photobacterium. The sequence continues at coordinate 1,166 of NZ_JAKRFQ010000739.1, read as the reverse complement.
CTTTGCTCTTTATTCACTTTATTAGCAAGCTCGAAAGACCAGTTCTTTGCTATGCCTTGGTCTTGAGATCCAATAGTCAGTTTCGTACTGTAGCTCGGGTTTTCCCCTGCACGATCAAAGACGCGCGTGTACACGGCATCGCCAACACTCAGATCCATCGTCGGTATGATTTGACCGCCCTGTGACCAGCCAAGCTCTCCTGAGCCACCGTTTTCTCCATCAAATTCAACATCAATGACATTGTAGAAAGAAGCGTCGGTATCCCCCACATCCCAGACAGCAAGGATGACCTGGTAGCCTTCCCGCTCAGGGACATTACACAGGTGGCTCACACTTGTCGGTGGCTGCTCCATATTACCGTCAACCACGCAGAAAGGTGTCAGGTCAAAAGCATCCCGGGTCAGAACCTGATTTGGGTTCCAACCCTGTTTGGTAAGGTAATACTTCCAGTCCTTGGTGACGTGATTGGCCGTGAACGCCCACTCAAAATACTGGTTGCCGGGTTGAATAGGGCGTTTTACCCAGCGATCAGAGGTTTGTTCATCAAGTGCTAACGCCAGGGCATTTTCGGCACTGGCGATTTTGCCATCAACAGGACCCGCCTCAGGAAAGCCATCAGGCCCTTCGACACTTTGCGGCTCATATTGAATAGCACCACAATCAATATTCTTTTCACCCGTATCTGCTGTCGGGTATTTGCATAAGGTCGCGCGCCCTTCAGCAACGCCGTTTTCCAGCGCCGAAACGTAACCATGGCCGATAGCTGCTGAACTTCCACCTAGAAAGAGTAAAGCGACTGTTGTTTTTAATGGAAATGGTCTTTTCATATAATCGTACAATCCACTGTAGTTAATTAATTGCGCAGTAGACTTGAACTTATATCCAAAGACAGAGAAGAGATAAGTGAATTAATATTATTAATGCCATTAAGGTAGTTTGAAAAATTAAAAAGATGTGCTTATGCCGTTCTACGGCTTATTATGCTTTTTCAAAATCAATAATTCCTAAAAAAGGCCACCCATGTTCAGGTGACCTGTTAATAATTCACGATATTTTAAGTAAGCTACTTTTAGGGTCTTTCATAATCTACTTTTCGTACACAACTAATATAAAGTTCGGAACTCCTGGTCATCGGAAGGCTAGTATCCCCGTACATATTAGTTAGA
>NZ_JAKRFQ010000738.1 GCF_022347985.1 Photobacterium sp. OFAV2-7 | reverse complement strand
ACCGACAATGTTACTTCGGCCGACGACTGCCACTTTCAAGCCTGGAAAATTATATTCGCCACAATGTGCGGAAATAATGTCTATCGTCGCCTGTACCGTACACGGAAGAACAGCATTCTGGCCTAATACCAGCTGCCCTAGCGCCTCGGAACCAAAGCCGTCCACATCGACAGCTGCTGGCAGATCTGGTGCAATCAGGCCGTTTGGTAAAGGAAGCTGAAATAATATCGGATGCTCGGCTTTTTCTGCAAGCACATCAAGGTCCGACTGCGTTGTTCCTTCTTCAGCAAGGACAATGTGATGGCACTCAAGACCAAGCTCATCAAATAACCGGATTTTATTACGGACATATACTTTGCTAGCCGGGTCTTCGCCGACAGTGACGATCGTAAGCTGAACAGGAGTGCTAAGAGTCTCTATTTTGTCTTTTAACTCTGCTAGTTTTGATTCATAAATTGTGTTTATTACTGATTTCATTTTTCTTGGCTTTTGTGACATGTCCTTGCTTTATAACCAACTGATTTTTAATGCACATTGCGTTAGGACAAGGAAATGACTGTTACTTGATACCTTAAGGAAAGGGGGAAATGTGTGGTAGCACAAGATAAATCTCAGCTACCACACCATAGAAGCAAAGTGGTGCCACATTGCACCAGTACCGAATTAGTCTCTTACAGTCTGAACGAGCTAATTCTTTGATTTATTATCACGTCGTAAATACAGAATTTGTGTCGCTTTCGTTTTGATTCTCGATTTTAGTTGTATGCCTTATTAAATACTCTTGTTCATAGAAATGAATGTTAAAATAGCTTTTATAAATTATACACTTAAGCGCAAATTACTGTGCCTTCTTTCACACTATCTTCCGCGCTATCCATCTCTTTCAGTTCGGTTAGTGCTTCTTCGGCCCAGTTAACCCAAGCCTGACGAATGTGTATACCGCGACGAAGTGTTAGACGATTTAACCGCTCCTGACGACTAAGCGTTCTATGGTTAGGGAAGTAGATTTTTTCCAGCTCTTCGTAATTATTCATGAGGGTGTGCGACTCTTGAATTAACGCTTCAAGCTGTTGTTGCATAGGAGTAGAGTGATGGATACCGCATACAGCTAGCTTGGCAGCGAACTCATCACGAATTGTTGGCGTACGTGTAGGTTCCTGAAACCACTCAAACAGTGCCTGGCGCCCCTCATCAGTAATAGAATAGACTTTTCGGTCCGGCTTGCTCTGTTGCAGCTCAAGCCTAAAGCTTGCCCAATTTTTCTCAGCCATTCTGTTGAGTTCACGATAAACCTGTTGGTGGCTAGCCTTCCAGAAATAACCGATACTGTGAGAGAACTCTTTGGTGATATCGTAACCGCTTACGTCACGACTGCTGAGCACGGTGAGAATTACGTGTGCTAGTGACATCTTTTCAATCCTTTTAAAAATATACCGCAATAATAAAGGTGCCACGGAAGCTGTGTTGTCACGACCTCTGTCACACCTCACCAGCAATTAGTTGCGTTATCAATGATGCATATTTTTTAGGAACAAGTATTAAAAAAATGCGTAAAATTATGAACAGAATCGCCTAGCCGCATTTTATCGTTTACAAATGAAACTCCTCTTTCAACTTATCAATCGAGGCGTCATACGTCGTCAGCAACTGAATCGACAACAGCTCTAATTCCTCCTCGTCTACCGCCTTTTTACAAGCGATTTCCAGTACCTCACAATCTTTACCGAGTGCAATCAGACCAATCGCACCAGCAGAGCTTTTCAGGCTGTGTGCCGCACATTCAAGTTCCTTTGCTGTGCGAGCAACTCGAATATCTTGACTAATGCTTGCCGAGCGTTCGAAGAACAGTGTAACCATCTCACCTACCAGCTCATCACCAAGTGTCTTTCTATCGCCCTCTAATACAGACGGATCATATAATGCTGTGTGGCTTTCTAAAGGTACTGTAGCAGCATCATTAGACGCATGAACTTGATGGCTACGACCATGGTAAACACTGGTGATAATAGCCTTCATCTGATCAAACTGTACCGGCTTACCAAGAAAACCATCTAAACCGGCTTCTAGGTAGGATTCAATTTCCTGACGGAAGACATGAGCTGAAAAAGCGATAGTTGGGATTCGGCAATCGGCTTTCTTTCGAAGCACATGGGTCAACGTCACGCCATCAGTATCCGGAAGGTTGATATCCATCAAAATAAGATCGATATCATGATCATCAATAGCCGCCTCAGCCTCGGCCCCTGACATGGCAACGGTTACCTTATGCCCCAACCTGTTCATAAAGCCTTTTGCTACCAGAACATTGGTTTCATTATCTTCAACTAACAAGATCTTCAGAGGCGGAACGGACAGAGAGACAGCATCAGCATCTGAATTCAACTCACCTTCTGCAGCGACATTCATCGGAAACGTCAAAGTGAACCGGCTGCCTTTATCCGGTACGCTGGAGACAGTCAGCTCTCCGCCCAGCATCTCAGCAAATCGCCGACTGATAGGCAAACCTAAACCGGTTCCTCGCTCCGACCGCGTCGCCTGCTCAAACGGCAAAAAAATCGCTTCGTGCTTGTCTTCAGGGATCCCTTTACCTGTATCAGCCACCTCGAAACAAAGCATCAACTGGTTTTCTGCCAGTTGTTCTGCCTGCTCCTTGGCAAGATACACAGAAATATTAACCTGCCCTT
>NZ_JAKRFQ010000737.1 GCF_022347985.1 Photobacterium sp. OFAV2-7 | reverse complement strand
CAACTGGCAGAACGCTGGGAGGCAGAGAAAACCCTAGTCACTGAAATTACTGAACTACAGAATCAAATTGATGAGGCTTTTCTGGCTGGCGATGCGCTTACAGAAAGTGGCGAGCAGCAGCGGCTTGCGCAGAAATTGGCTGAGTTGCATGAGGTTCAGGGTGAGTCACCATTGGTCATGCCTCAAGTGGATACCCAGACGATAGCTCAGGTTATCTCTTTATGGACCGGTATCCCTGTCGGAAATATGGTCAAGGATGAGGTCGAGCGCTTACTGCATCTGGAAGAGCGCATCGGTGAGCGGGTTATCGGCCAGACAGCACCGATAAAGGAGATCGCTCAGGCAATCCGTATGTCCCGAGCCGGACTGACTGATCCTCGCAAGCCAATTGGGGTGTTCCTGATGTGTGGACCGAGCGGGGTTGGTAAAACAGAAACGGCTCTGGCGCTGACCGATTTGCTATATGGCGGCGAGAAAAATATCACCACTATCAACATGACGGAGTTTAAGGAAGAGCACAAGATATCAATGCTACTGGGATCGCCTGCCGGTTATGTCGGCTATGGTAAGGGCGGGGTATTGACAGAAGCGGTGCGGAAAAATCCGTATTCGGTCTTACTGCTTGACGAAATGGAAAAGGCCCATCCCGGGGTGCATGATCTGTTTTATCAGATCTTTGACAAAGGTTCGATTTCCGATAGCGAAGGCCGGAATATCGACTTCAGAAATACCATCATTATTATGACATCGAATGCAGCAGACAGTGCTGTGGTAGATGCATGCGTGCAGGAAAGACCGGCCATTCCGGAGCTGACCAAAACGATTTTCCCTGCCTTGCAGCAGTACTTCAAGCCAGCCTTTATCGGCCGTTCGACGGTTATCCCTTATTTTCCGCTGAATGATGATGAAATGGCTCAAATTGCCCGCTTGTCATTGCGCCGTATCGAGAAGCGAGTCAAGGAACATTATGGTGCTACGTTCAGCTACAGTGATGCGTTGATCGAGCACCTGATTGCTCAGAATACGTCACCGGAAACCGGGGCTAGGGCTATCGAGCAGATCATTAATCGAACGTTGATGCCGGAACTGGCTACTCAATGCATTGTTCGCCTGAGCCAAGGACAGATAGTGAGTCAGATTGATGTCAGCGTTGTAGATGGCGGGATTGCAACCGAAATCAAATAAAGTACCAACGATAGTATGGACGGTATTTCAAAGATGGTTTGGTATCGGTCAGTGCATAAATACTAGAGATTAATCAGGGTCAGGGCAGATAGTGAAGAATAGTCCATTTAATACGAAACAACTTCAATGGATTCGAAGTTCACTAAAAATCGCGGTTGTGCACGGAGGCGAAAAGGCACAACCGGATAATTATATCTATGAAAACCTAAGCCCGCGTTCGACCAAAACGTATCTGCCAGTGGCTTGCGATATGGCTGATGCGTTGCGAGAGTCCGGTTTTCGGCACGTAGAGGTATTGGCTGAGAACTTGGCGCTACCTCAAACATTGAAAGACTTAGGGGTTGACCTTGTTATTACTAACAGTGGTGGCTTACAAGGTTTTGATCCTATGTGTCATTTGCCATCAATGCTGGAAATGCTGGGAGTGCCGTATGTTGGGCATTCACCGATGACGGCTGGGATATTGGATAACAAGCATTTGTTTAAACATGAGCTCCATGCTGCCGGGATCCCGACTGCACCATTTATCACTATTGGTCACGGTGAAAGTGTCGATGATGATGCCAAGCGACTGATGCTGGACTTGATCGAGCAGGAGTTCGGGCAAGGCTTTATTGTCAAGCCTGTTTCAGGGCGGGCATCGATTCATGTTCATCCGGTCCTTGAGCGGGCGAAACTGCCAGAGACGATAAAGCTGGTGCAAGAAGCAACATGCAATACCGTGCTGGTTGAGCCGTTTCTTTCGGGAAGAGAGTTTGTTGTTGCTGTTGCCGGGCCGATCATTTTCAAAGGCGGTACCCTGGTTGAACGTGAGCAGCCTTTCTCATTTTCTGTTACAGAGCGTGTACTTGCCGAAGGGGAAATGATTTTTACCTCCATGGATGTTAAGCCCGTCACGGCAGATAGGTTGTTGAAAGTTGAAGAATACGATCTTCGTCGTGAGCTGAGCCGAATCGGCTCAAAAATCTTCAACCAGTTGGGATTACATACCCTGGTTCGAGTTGATTTGCGAATGGACTCACGTGGTCGGCTGTTTGTGCTTGAAGCGAATCCTAAGCCGGATCTCAAACGGCCGGAAGGCAGAAACTTAAGTATCGTTTGTCATGATTTGGCGGGAGAGGGGATGAGCTATCAGGAGTTGATTCAGTCACTGGTGTTTAATCGGTTGGCTTATCTCATAAAGCATCGTTGCAGTACTCTGGCTCACTGTTTTACTGAAGAGTTCTTCAGTCTGGCAACGACATAAAAGGCAAATTGATGCAGGAGCAACAATAAGTTTCATGATGTTTTTTTATCCACGAAGGATTCAGTTTGCTTTGACAATGTTTTGGGCATCTTGGGTTAGTTTCGATGCTCATAGTGAAGTGCGCCCGGATCGATTACTGCTGGTTACCCAGGAGTGGCGTCCTTATCAGTACCAACAAGATGGTCAGATGAAAGGGCCAGGTATTGAAAAGCTTAAATGTATTATGAAAGTGATGCAGCAGCCGTATCAGATC
>NZ_JAKRFQ010000736.1 GCF_022347985.1 Photobacterium sp. OFAV2-7 | reverse complement strand
AGCCAGCAACACTTCTTTCCAAGATGAGTTGCCTCCTAAAAAATAAACTGTATCTCCTTTTTTCACCGAAGCAACTTTCTTGCTGTCGTTATCTGCTGCACTTCTGACTCGGGTATTCTTACTCACTTTGAGCATAGAGAGTTTTTTTAATAACTTAGGAAAGGTTTCTTTAGCAGAATCATAATCTTGTTTTGCTGACTTTGCTCGCCAGTAGGCGGCCCATGCATAGTTTTTCTCTTTGCCCCAGCCATTTTCGTACGCTACGGATAGATTGTACTGAGCGATACGATGTTCTTGATCAGCGGATCTTTGTGTCCAAAGAGCAAATTTATCATTATCTTTGGTGAAGTGATTACCATTAGAGTATTCGTACCCGAGCTGGAATTGTGCGTCCATATCACCAGCTTTAGCCGACTGTAGTAGGTACTGTTCTGCTTTGCTGGCACTCGCTTTGACGCCATTTCCGTTTAGGTAAGCCATACCAATGTAGTATGCAGAGATTTTCCGGCCTTGCTGTGCTGCTTTTTCGAACCACTCCGCTGAGCGCTGCAGATCTTTAGCGGTTCCGATCCCTCGCCGATAATAGTAGCCCACCTTTTCTTGAGAGAAGGAATCACCTCGCTGGGCAGCAATTAGGTAGTATTTAAAGGCTTGACTCTGACTTTTGATTCGCCCCAAACCGTCTTCAAACATGATGGCTATTCGTTTGGCGGGTAAAGTGAATGTATTATGCTTGTTTGCTTTTTCATACCAGTAGAAGGCCTTTGGGTAGTCAACGGGCTGACCGATACCGCTGTAATAGATCCCTCCTAAGTGATAGGCTGCAAAACGATCTTTTGAGCCCAGAGGTTCAAGCAGTGTAAAGGCTTTCTTTGGGTCTTTATCTCCACCAATACCGTGTAGATACATACGACCGAGCTCTATAGTTGCATTAACATTTCCGCCTTTGGAGCTCTGGGTACAAAATTCACGGGCTTTAGTTTTATCTTGCTTTACGCCATTTCCGTCTCGATACATAAAGCAGAGGTTGCCGGCAGCCGTCGTATTGCCTTTATCGGCAGCCATTAGATACCAGTTAGCTGCGGTGTTGGGGTTTTTATCTACGGAGTAACCAAAGTCATACATCACACCCATATAGAAATAGCCACTCGGGTATTCAAGATCAGCACTTTTCTTAAACCATTTATAAGCTTCATCGTAGTCTTTGCGGTCTTTATAGTATTCACCAAGAGTGACCATCGAATAGCGATTACCGCTCTCTGCTTTTGGCCAATATTTGATTTCTTCCGGATGGGATTTTTGCCATGCAATAGCGGGTTCAAAGCTCTGTGTCGCAGCCTTATCAATCTGCGCTAAACCGCTGGTATATTGCTCTCGAGAAATGAGAACCAAACCATAATCATACAGAGCAGGCGAATATCCAAGATCTGCTGCTTGTTTGAGCGCATCAACATCGGAGGAGTGGTTTACACTACCCGTTGTGTAAAGCTTGTACATTGCGCGAGTATCGCCTTCTTGGGCAAGTGAGGCCCAAGCCTCGCGAGCTTCAGTAACTTCTCCATTCTGATACTTTTCCTGAGCCGCTTCATAACTTACGGCGCACCCTATTAACAACGAAGCCATGCTGAACATGACCAAGTGCCTGATACCGCTGCCAACTAACATAATAATCCTTGTATATATATTGAAATACTATGAAACATGATGGCCATTGGCTTTGTCAATAAGTAGAAGTTAAGTATTAGGTATTTAACTATATGAATTTCAATAAGTTTGAAACCTATTGAGGGCAGTCCTGCCAATAACGATATGCCCACCAGGCATGAACCGATAAGAAGGCCTAGTTCAAGAGAGCTAGGCCGTTTTCGAGGCGAACTGTTATGTTAGCTTACAAGTATTACCTACAATGATTTATCACATTAAGCCTCGGCTAAGGTTTTATTTTTCTTAGCGACTCGTTGAGCGTATCGTTGCTGGCTTAATGCCAGTGCATGTTGATATAAGGCGATTTCGACAAAGTCATTCTGAACCATCACGGGACCATGCTGATTAGCAATGGCTTTAACTATATTTGGCTGGGTAAGCCAAGTGTACGTTGCATGATCAAAGATTGGTTTGGTGGCTTGAAGTAGGTTACCTGTGCCTGAGAATACTAAATCATTAATCCATGCGGTAGCATGAGAAATTATCTGAGGTATGTAGTGTTTCAACGCAGCTGACCCCGTGTTTTGCAGTTGCAGCACTGTATATTGGTAGTTGCCCGTTTTCTGAACGGTTTTATTCAAGGCGGCAATGATGGCAGACGGATCATTCAACGAGTCAGAATAGTCATCATCGTTGTAGCTGTCATTGACGTTATTTGCACCATACAACACAATTAAGCGCTTCCCTTTTGCTACCTGGTTGAGTGTTAATTTATGGAAGCTCTCTAGGCTATTGGTAACTTGATAACCGACAGAATCTGATATGCTCGCAGCTAAACATTGTTTGACCTGCTCTTGGTCTAGCGGGGTAAAGTTATCGGTATCGATGCCTGATTTCGCGATGCGTACAATGGCGAATTCACTGCTATTTTCTTGAAGGAATTTGTCGACATCGCGCAAGAAGGTATTGAACACCACACCAGGAATAAAGTTGTGTAGGTGGAAGGTTTGATTTATCGAGAACGACTTACCAATATACGCAG